>CAZVRS010000076.1:0-4901 GCA_964630115.1 uncultured Candidatus Bathyarchaeia archaeon
GTCTATGAGGGCCTAATGCCCTGGCTCAAGAGGGGCCAGGGGGCGGGCGGGCCCGAGGGCAACACCATACCGGGTGCTGGCTGGGCATTAGGTGCCTTCGGGTTCGTGATAGGCATAACGACGGGCGTCGTGGGCCTCGGGGGCGGTTATGCCCTCGTCCCGGGCCTGATATACCTGTTCGGGGCACCCGTCTACATCACCATGGGCACTTCCCTGGCCGTCATGATACCCCTCGCCCTGGTGGGCGGCTTGATAAAGCTCTTCCAGGGCTACGTGGACTTCTCAGCGGGCTGCCTCCTGGCCATCGGGACCATAATAGGGGCCCAGGTGGGGGCAGCCATAATAAGGAGGTTCAGGCCTACCACGCTGAAGCTGATATTCGGTGCCTACTTCCTGTATGTGTCGCTGAAGTTCATAACGGGCTACTTCGGCATAATGATATGGTGATAGCCTTATTACATCAGGGCCCGCCGACCACTGCGGCCTTGAGGAGCGTGTTCCTACCGGACGCCCTCGTGGAGAAGCTGAAGGGCATGGCTGGAGCCGACCTGACCCTTGAGGAACTCATCATAGAGGCTCTCGGGGCCCTCGACCCGGACGAGAAAGCCGAGGCTTACTGGGAGGTAGCCGAGCACTACCTCACGAAAGCGGAGGAAGAGCTATCTAAAGGCGATTTGAGGCAGGCGTCGGAGAAGATATGGGGCTCTGCCGCCCTGGCCGTTAAGGCCGTGGCCTACAAACGTGATGGCCGCAGGCTCGTCAGCCACGGGGAACTCTGGCGTTACGTTAGCGAGCTTAAGGGAGAAGACCCGTCCGTGGGGGACCTCTGGAGGACGGCCGTCTCCATGCACGTCAACTTCTACGAGGGCTGGGCACCCGAGGACGAGGTCAGGGAGGCCCTAAGCAGGGTGAGGGAGCTGCTCGCTAAGCTCAAGAAGCTCATGCTTGAGCCGAGGTCATAAGAAGGTGGTCATGGTGAAATCCACGACCTGTATCGGCCTCCCGAGCTCCCGCCTGAGGAACGCCTCCACGTCTTCCTTCAGCACGTAGGGCAGGCCCCCACCGGCCCTTATGGGTATGCCGGTCTGGGCCATGTGGTCCCCACGGGCGAAGTCGTTGAAGACGTATGTGTCCCGGCCGCAAGTGAAGAGGAGCCTGAGCGATATGGGCGGGTTGCCGAGCGGGTAGTCCTCGATGGCGAAGAAGACGCAATCTGCACGGCATTTCACGAGGGCCTGCTTGAACTCCTCCCAGCTCCTCAGCCTGTGGAGCGCCATGCCCGATGGGCCAGGTCATTCGGCTTAAATAAGCCTGATGCCCATTCCTGATCGGTGGGAGCCTGGACCTAGAGGAGATGTGCAAGGCCCTGAGCTCCATACGCATAGTGGTCCCGGCCCTCCCGGGCGATGGGCCCATCCTGGCCGAGCGCATAAGGGAGGCGATTGAGGAAACGGGCCTGAGGGCCTTCATAAGGGCCGAGGGCTACGCCTTCATGCATTCAGAGCTTGTGGGCATGCTCGGCCTGCCGCACCTCAGGCTGGCCCTGGTGGGCGATAGGATAAGCATGTGGGTCAGGGACCCGCACAAGCTCGGCCTCGGGCCGATAGGGGCCGAGGAGCTGTATGAGGGCATAATGAGGGCCGTGGAGGCAGCCGTATCCGTGATAAGGGATTACTGCTCCGAGAAGGGCGTGGAGGCCCTGATATACGTGCCCTGAGGAACTCGGGGAGACGGCAGGCTACTCTATGACTAGCTTGCTTATCCTTATCCCTTCCTTGTGCCTTATGTAGCCGCACACCTTGCACTTCAGCTTGAGCGTCTGCTTCTTCGTCGTCTTTGCGAAACGCCTCTGCCTCGGATACTTCTGGCCCCCGT
This sequence comes from uncultured Candidatus Bathyarchaeia archaeon, assembly GCA_964630115.1. Lineage (GTDB taxonomy): Archaea > Thermoproteota > Bathyarchaeia > EX4484-135 > EX4484-135 > EX4484-135. The sequence goes on from CAZVRS010000076.1 coordinate 1,876, forward strand.
AGCCCTTCTTACGCCACTCGTGCCTCCTCTCGCCCTCGGCGAGGGCCCTACGCCTCCCGGCCTTGTAGAGGCTGACCTCGTGCTCGGTGTGCTTGTTGCATCTCGGGCAGTAGGTCCTTATGACCTTGGGGACCTTCAAGCCAATTCCACCTCCACCGCCAGCCCCTTCCTGACCAGGGCGATGGCGTTCTCCCTAGGTATAAAAGCCACGTCCCCACGCTTGAAGGGCCCGTGCGTCTTCATGTCGGCCCCCACTATGGCTGGCACGTCCGCCAGGATGCGGACCAACATGAGCTTCCTACCGCCGGACGGCCCCGTCTGGACGGCCTTGGTCGCCTCGGGCTTCTTGACCTCGCCCCTCAGAAGGCCCTCTAGGAACTTCCTCATGGCCGTGAAGGCTTCCTCGAGAGGGGACAGGAGTTCCCTCTCCTCGGGCGTGAGCTTCTCGACATCCAGGACGCCTCCGGACGCCAGGGCCTTGAGGGCCTTCTCGACCCTCCTATTGAATATGTCCTTCACCATCTTCTCAACGTTCTCAAGCTCCTTCTTGGCCAACCTGGTCCTGAGGGCCGTCATATCGGCCATTTTCAGCCTGTTTCTCAGCTCAGATACGAGCTCCGCCGCCCTGGCGTAGAAGTCGTCGGGCAGCTTGGAGAGGCCCTCGGATTCCCTCTCCGACCTCCAGGCCTTGAGGAGCTCTTCATAAGTCATCATGCCAGCTCAGCTACCCCCTTGCACATGAGGAAGACGGCCGCCTGGAGGGGCAGTTCAACGACCTCGCCTGGCTCGAAGGGGCCGTAGGCCTCGTCGGCCAGCCTGAGGGCTGGCACCTTGGGCAAGCCGTCCGTTATCCTCACCTTCGCCCATCCCCTCTCGAACGCCAGGGCGGACGAGAACGGGTCGAATTCCTCTACCTCGTCCAGCGGTATATCGACCTTGAGGAGGCCCGTCTTGCCGTGGAGGCTGCCGCTCATCCTGACGAGCCTGTGCGTGTCCCTCGTGACGACCGGGTCCACCTTCACGGCTGCTTCCTCGGCACAGGCCAGGAGGAGCTTCTTAAGCGACGCCCTCCCGACCCCCCTGGGCAGGTAGATGGGCCTGCCGTGTTCTATGCTGTCCAATATCAGGTCCTTGGAGGTCAGGAGGGCCGATATGGCCTTCTTCCTGAGCCCCAGGGCCCTGAGGGTTCCTTCATCTGCCCTGTAGAGGAGCGAGTAGAGGGCCCTGGCCAGCCTGCCCCTCCAGCCCGGCTCGTCGAGGCCCAATTTGGCCCCTGGCCCCAGCCCTAAGGCCTCCGGGTCCAGGCCCACGGCCGCCAGGTAATCCACTATCTCGCCCCTCTCGTCTTGGCCCAGGTCCCTCAGGTCCTCCGAGACGACCCTTAGGTGGAAGCCCCTGTGGCCGGAGAAGGAAGCCACCATGTCAGGCCTATTCACGCCCAGGTCGTCCTCAAGGACTTCTATGAGCTTTATCAGCTCTTCCCTGGCCGCCGAGATGCACTTATTGCAGATCCACTTCAGCTCGGCGAGCTCTTTAGAGCCGCACTCCGGGCATGCCTCGGGAGCCTCCCCCGTCCCCCAGCGGCCGCAGGACCTGCAGGCCCATATGTCGTGCTCTCCCTTGCAGCTCGTAGGTATGTGGTCGGCATCTATGTCGAATATCAGGTCGGCACCCATCCAGCCCTTGGCCTTCATATCTGGCTCATCGGGCCTCTCGAAATAGGCTGACGAGTAGAAGGCATCCGAGGGGCCCAGCTTGGCCATGAAGGCCCTCAGCTCGTCGTAGGAGCCGAAGCCCCTGTGCCTTATGACCATCCGCTCCCCGAAGGTCATGAAGGCGAACTCTCTGTGCCCTATGTCCTCTGGCTCCACGGGGCCGTGCGATGCGTAATACCTGGCGTATAGGGACCTTAGGAACTTAGCCGTCCTCTCCTCCACCCTCACCGCCCTCCTCGCCCCCGGCGGCCTTGGCGGGCCTCTTCTTCCTCTTCAGCATCCTGGCCTTGCGCATGTAGTAGGTGAGCGGGTGCCTCACCCTCTGGCACAGCTCGTCGGCGCCCACGCACAAGCCGTAGGAGCGCATGGTCTTGCAGCTCGGAGGGGTGTAGCGGGTCCGGCCCCCTCTCTCGCCAGCTATGTGCTCCACCTGGTAACGTGTTATCTTCTCGCTGAAGTCCGCCACCTGCCTGAAGAGCTCGACGACATCATCTATCCCCATGCCTATGTGTAAGAGGAAGGCCGTGAAGGCAAACCGGCCAGCGTGGGGAACGTGCCTCTTCTCGTGCAGGGCCTCGTAAATGGCCTTCATGCAGGGAGGGAAGGCCTCGAAGAGCACCTCGCCCACTTCTTCGAGCCTCGGCCCTTCCCCTATCTTCAGCTCGCTCATGGCCTCCCTTATGCGCTCGACGTAGGGCAAGAGGCCCTCTGGGGCCGGATTTCTCAGGCCCCCGGCTGCCCTGGCCAAGAGCTCTTCGACTTTTGAGCCAACTTCCTCCGAGAGCAGCCTAGCTGCCTCCAACCTGGTGATGAGGACACGGCCCGATTTCACGAGCCTGTTCACGAGCTTCCACTTCTTGTCCTTGAGCCTGGATGCGTTCCTCAGGTAGTCCTTCAGGCCCAGGGAGAACTCATACAGGAGACCCCCGAACGGCACCTCGGCTGGCCTTATGTCCCAGCCCAAATCGATCGCCAGGGCAGCTAGCTTGTCCGGCGGCTCCGAGGAGAGGAGTTCCTCAGCCCTCTTCGCCTCGGCCAGGGCATAACGCTTCTTGAGATACTCGTTCCCGACCGAGGAGACGAGCAGTATGGCCACGGGGAAGGAGAGCAATTCTACTTCTTCATCTGCCAGCTCTGGCCTCACCTTGCCGAGCCTTATGGCATCTAGGACCCTCTGGAGGGCCCTTTCTAGGACCTTTGAGAGAGCTGGAGATGCCAGGTCCCTCAGCTCCAGGCCGAAGGCAGATACGTATTCAGATGCCTTCTTCAAGAAAGGGTATTTGGCCAAGTCCCTCTTCGTTAGGCCCGCCC
>CAZVRS010000077.1:0-4796 GCA_964630115.1 uncultured Candidatus Bathyarchaeia archaeon
ACGCACGAGCAGGCCAGATACTCGCACAAGAACCAGGGCACCTTCGGCAGCCAGCGGGCCAGCAGGAGCCTGAGGGGCCCAAAAGGCACCATCTTGGGGCTTATGCCCTCGGGCCTTATCCTGACCTCCGAGAAGCAGCTGAGGAGCCCCCTGAGGCCGGAGGGGCTGAAGCGCCACTTATGGCTCGGGTCGAGCTCGAAGACACGTGAAAACATGCCCGGGACCTCTAGGACGAGCTTGCCGCCGGGGGCCAGGACCCTGTGTGCCTCCCTCACGGCCTTATGGGGCTCTTCCAGGTGCTCTAGGACGTGCATCATGTAGACCTCGCTGAAGGCGCAGGACCTGAAGGGCAGGTAATGGGCATCGGCTGCGACGAAATTACGGCCCTCAACGGGCCCGATCGGGACCTCTATGTCTAGGCAGACGGCATCGGGGCCCTCGGCGGCCGGGTTGAAGGGGTATGACCGGCCTGAGCCACAGCCCACGTCGAGCCTCAGGGCCCGGGCCCTCCTGACCTCGGCCGGTTGATCGGCAGCCCTAACGTTTAAATCCCCCTCCATGCCATTAGCAGGGCAAGCCCGAGGGGTGAGGGCGATGAGCAAGAAGAAGCCTTTCTACGTGAAGTTCGACACGCCCCCTGAGGTCGCCGAGATGGCCCTAGCGGCCCTCAGGACGGCCCGTGAGACGGCCGGGAAGAAGGCCATAAGGAAGGGCGTCAACGAGACCACGAAGGCCGTGGAACGTGGCCAGGCCAAATTAGTCATCATAGCCGAGGACGTTGATCCACCGGAGATAGTGGCCCACCTGCCGATACTCTGCGAGGAGAAGGGCGTCCCATACGTCTACGTGCCGAGCAAGGAGGAGCTGGGCAAGGCAGCTGGCATAAACGTGGCAGCTTCCTCCGCATGCATAATAGAGCCCGGGGAGGCCAAGGACGTAGTTGAAGAGATAATAAAGGCCGTCAGGGAGCTTATGGCCGGTGGTGGTGCTTGAGCAGCGAGGAGAAGCCTACCCCAGCCGAAGTGGTCCAGATATTGGGGCGGACGGGCGTCACGGGCGAGATAACGCAGGTCAGGGTCCGCATACTGGAGGGCCGTGACAGGGGCCGCATACTGACCAGGAACGTGAAGGGGCCCGTCAGGCTGGGCGACATACTCATGCTCAGGGAGACGGAGCGTGAGGCACGCAAGATAGAGTGATGGCGGGTGGTGCCTTGCCCAGGGTGAGGAGCTGTTCTTTCTGCGGCCACGAGATACCGCCCGGGACGGGCTTCATGTATGTGCGTAATGACGGGCGTATCCTCTGGTTCTGCTCCAGCAAGTGCCGCAAGAACTACCTGAAGCTCCGCAGGGACCCGAGGAAGCTGAAGTGGACGAAGTTCTACGGGAAGACCGAGAGGCACTGATGGAAGGGCGCCCCCGGCGCAGCTCCCGAGCTACCTACTGTTGATCGCAACATGACGAAGGCGAATATCCTATATACCCGTCCTGACTACGCCTAGTGGGGCCTGGGGATTGAGGAACCTTAAGGTGGTCCTGCCTCTGGTGTTGGTCATCGTCGCCTGCTCAGCCCTGGGCTTCTCGTTCCAGCACGTGCTGTGCCAGGGAGCCCGTGCGGTCCGATCGCAAGGCCTCCGTGGTGGAACGGGTCCAATCGAGGTGGTGCTGGAATGTGAGGTGCCCAAATTACCATCTGAGGTGCCCCGCCTCGAGGTAATACCGGATCCCCTGCCCCTCGAGGTGTGGATAAGCCTGGCCGAGGATGTGTTCAACATGACGGACATAGAGGTCAAATACGTGGAACTGCACAGGGGCACCGAGATATGGTTGGTCGGGAAGCATCACGGGAACCCGTCCGTCCTCCAGGTCGGCCATGGGGGCTACTTCATCTGGAGCTACCCCGCAGAAGGTCATGCTTATAAAGAAGCCGCACCCCCGGAGGAAGTCAAGCATATTGCAGATGCTCTCTTCAGTAGGGTAGTAGATTACGGAGTTGCCCCGAGCAACTTAGAGTTCAAGTTCATAGGGGTCTACGACTCTCATATATCCAAAGGGCCCTGGGGGACCGTCATCACTGAGAGGACGGCCGTATACCGGATAATATATGGGGACTACCGGTTCTGCAGGAGCATAGAAGTGTGCGTTGGAGCCGATGGCGTTAGCGCTATGTTCGTGCCGTGGAGGTTCGTGAGAGAGAACGGCACGGTGAGGATACAGGTGTCCTTGGAAGAAGCCATGAGGCGCCTGGCCGATAAGCCCATCAGCAGCGATGTGGTCAAGATAATCATCCATGATGTGGAACTGGGCTATGCAAACTTCTTCGGCGAGCACGAGTTCCTGCCGCCAGCCTACATCTTCGACGTGACCTTGGTCTTCGAGGACGGGGGGACCAAGGAAACGGTCCTCTGGGTCCTCGCCATCTGATGCTTTTTGCCCCCGCTTTTCTTTTTCCCGATGTCCTTTACGTCAGTTGCCGATGTAGCTTGAGCCTTCTGCCGAGGGAAAGCTTTTTCGCATTCTCGCTGCTGAGCTGTGCGGGTGGAGTATGAAGGGGGAGCCCCTGGCCGCCGTGGTATCTGCCGGCATGACGAAGTTCGGGAAGCTGCCGGGATACTCGGCTCGTGAGCTCTTCGCCCTGGCCTTCAAGGAGGCCCTCGAGCGTTGCCCCGAGCTTGACCCGAAGCGTGACATACAGGCCATATTCGTGGGCAACATGGCTGGCGAGGGCTGGGAGCACCAGGGGCACTGGGGCCCCATCATAGCGGATTGGACGGGACTCGTGCCAAAGGCCGCTGTCCGGTTCGAGAACGCATGTGCCTCATCGGGTGCTGCCCTCAGGTGTGCCGTGATGGCCGTGAAATCAGGCCTGGTGGACGTGGCCCTCGTCGGCGGCGTGGAGAAGATGACGCACCGGACCACGCCCGAGAGCACGGAGTTCCTCGCCCTGGCCTCCGACCACCCTTTCGAGCAGTTCCACGGCCTAACGTTCCCGGGCCTATACGCCCTGATGGCCACGGCGCACATGCACAAGTATGGCACCACGGAGGAGCAGTTGGCCATGGTGGCTGTGAAGGCCCACAAATACGGTGCCCTGAACCCTAAGGCCCACTTCCAGAAGCCCGTGACGCTCGAGAAGGCCCTCTCGAGCCGTGTTATTGCCTGGCCCCTGAAGCTCTACGATTGCTGCCCCATAAGCGATGGAGCTGCCTGCGCCATAGTAACCAAGCCTGAGCTGGCCAAGAAGTTCACGGACACGCCCATCTACGTCATAGGCGTTGGCCAGGGCTCGGACCACATAGGCGTTTACGAGCGTGAGGACATAACGACCATAAGGTCGACGGTTGAGGCCGCCCGCCTGGCCTACGACATGGCTGGCATAAGGGACCCAGTGAAGGAGCTCGATGTGATAGAGGTCCACGATTGCTTCACCATATCCGAGATAATCGCCTACGAAGACCTCGGCCTGTGCGAGAAGGGCGAGGGAGGCAAGATGATAGAGGAAGGCCGGACGGACCTGGATGGCGATGTGCCCGTGAACGTGTCCGGGGGCCTGAAGGCCAAGGGGCACCCGGTAGGTGCGACCGGTGTTGCCCAGGTCTACGAGATGTTCCTCCAGCTCAGGGGCGAGGCCGAGAAGGGCCGCCAGGTCCCGGATGCCGAGGTCGGTTTGACGCATAACCTGGGTGGCTCGGGCGCTACGTGTGTCATCCACATATTCAGGAGGGGGTGATGGCATGTCGGGCGAGCTTCCCTTCACGATAGACAGCTTCTACAAGCTGCTGGGCGAGGGCAAGCTCATGGGCTCCAGGTGCCGCTCCTGCGGCCGCCTCTTGGTCCCGCCCAGGCCCGTATGCCCGTCCTGCTACGGGACCGATATGGAGTGGGTTGAGCTGAAGGGCGAGGGGACGGTGGAGTCCTTCACGGTCATCCACGTGGCACCGCCCCAGTTCGCAGATGAAGTGCCCTACGTGGTGGCCCTGGTGAAGCTGGACGAGGGCGTGAAGCTGCCCGGGCGCCTCACGGGCGTAAAGCCCGAAGAGGTCAAGGTGGGCATGCGTGTCAGAATCGAGTTCGGGGGGCCGAGGAGCGAGGGCTGGCCCGGCTGGCCTTCCTATAAGTTCAGGCCTATCCCCTGACCACTTTTATGGCCTTCATCACCCATTTCACGGGCTTCAGGTGCCTAGGTGTTATGGAGGTCCTCCCTTCTATGAGGTCCTTCCTCATGGCCAACAGGTCCCAGCCGTATTCCGTCTCGCACTTCTTTATTGCGTTCAAGGCCGCCTTCACCCCATACGTCAGGACGAGGGTCATGCCCAACACGGCAAAGTAGTTCTTGGCCGTCGCCCTGAAGTATTCCCTCATGAGCGTTGGGGCCCACCTCAGGTTGTGCTCCCACGCCTTCAGGAGCAGCTCTGACCTGCGGACGTTCAGGTCCTTCAGCGTCATGCCCACGTAGCCCTTCCGCCTCAGTATGCCCATGGCCACGAAGAACAAGGGCACTATGAGGCTCTTGAAAGGCCTGAGCCTCTCCACCAAATCTATGGTCAGTTCGACATCCTTCTCCGTCTCGCCCGGAAGGCCTATTATTATGGTGGAACACGGGACCCAATTGTTCTCACGCATTATCTCGAAGGCCCTCACCACCACGTCGGGCCATTCCTCGGGCCTGAAGGGCTTCACCTTCCCCCTCATGTGCTTGGCTATCATGTTCGGGCTGCCGGTCTCTATGCCCGTCTGGCCGCTGGCCCAGTGCTTCTCGTCCGCCCCCAGAAGGGGCGTCATCTCCTCCACCAGGTC
>CAZVRS010000078.1:0-4708 GCA_964630115.1 uncultured Candidatus Bathyarchaeia archaeon
TTGGCGCCGGGGGTGGGATTTGAACCCACGAGGGCCTTGCGGCCCATGGGCTCTCCAGGCCCACCCCTTACCAGGCTAGGGAACCCCGGCGGGACCCGTGGTGGGTTCTGGGGAGGTCCCTATAAAGGCATTACCATGTGGCAGGCCCAGCCGGGTGCGTTAAGCCATTTTTGCCCGCTGGGCTCACGGGCCCGGGGGAGGGCCGGAGGGCTTGCTGAAGGCCGTGTTCTTCGATGCCTTCGGGACCCTCCTGAACGCAGACGGCCTCCACCTCAGGGCCACGGAGGAGATACTGGCCCTAATGGGCCTCGAGGGCCTAGATGCCCGTGAGGTTCACGAGGCCTGGGACAGGCATGCTGATTCCATGTGGGGCAGCGGGTCCTTCATGCCCCTGAGGGACCTATTCAGGGAAGCCCTCAGGAAGGCGCTTTCCGAGCTGGGCTTCGAGCCGGGGCCGGGCGACCTTTCCAAGGCCATATCCATATTGGTGAGGGTCTTCGAGGAGGGCACGAGGCCCTACGATGGCGCCCTCGAGGTCCTCTCGTTCTGCCGTGAGCTAGACCTGAAGACGGGCCTCATATCGGATGCGGATTCGGAGCTGCTGCGCACCATACTGGCCAAGTTCGGCCTCTCGGACCACCTGGACGTCGTGATCATATCGGATGAGGTGGGCTCCTTAAAGCCGGATGAAGACATATTCCACGTGGCCCTGTCGGCCGCCGGCTGCGAGCCCGAGGAGGCCCTCATGGTCGGGGACTCGCTCCGTGATCTGGCGGGCGCCAGGAAGGTCGGTATGGCCGTTGCCCTCGTGCTCAGGCCCGGCAGGCCCAGCTATGACGTGCTCCTCAGGGCCCCGGCGCCCGACATAATAGTGTCCGACCTGAGGGAGCTCGAGGGGCCAATAATGTCCATGAGCGGCCAGGCTGGTCCGTCAGGACCAAAGGCCCGGCTTGGTGAAATCGAGTTCTAAGGCCCTCAGGCTGGACAGGTCAACTAGAACGGCCTTGCCGGGCGTGGGCTTTATCCCCCTGGCCTTCTGGTAGGCCGTCTGGGCTTGCCAGCAGCCAGAGTTCACGAGCAAGACGCCCCTGTAGGTCCCGTGGGCCGAGACGTGGACGTGGCCCGTGTGGAAGACGTCCGGGACCTCTTCTACCACGAGCAGGTCGTCCGGCATGGGGGCTATGGGCGTCTTCAGGCCGTATATCGGTGCGAGGTGCCGGGCCCTGAGGGCCAGCTTCATCATCTCGAGCGGTTGGTCGAAGCCGAGGCCCGGGACAGCAGAAGCCATGTCGTCGAAGCTGTTCCCGTGGTATATCAGGAACCTGACGCCGTGGAGGGAGACGAGGGCCGGGTTCCCGAGCACGTGGAACCTACCGTCCTCGTAGAGCGGGCCCGCATACTTCTTCGGGACGGCCGGCTGGGGGAGGGCCCTACGGCAGGCATCGTGGTTACCGGGCACCGTTATGACTTCTACGTGGTCCGGCAGCCCGGAGAGGAGCCTTGCCACGCCCTCATACTGCTCGCACACATCTAGGACCTCGAGCTCCTTCTCCTGACCCGGGTAAACGCCTATGCCATCGACGAGGTCCCCGGCTATCACCACGTATTTCACGGCCCTCGCTATTTCCCTCAGGGCCCCGTTCCCGACCTCGCCTTTGAGCCAAGACAGGAAGCGCTCAAAGGGCTCCTCCAAGAAGGTCTTGCTTCCGAAGTGCAAGTCGGATATGAGGACGGCATATATGGGGCCTTCCAGCTCGGGCTTCTCCCTGGCCAGAAGGGGGACATCTGGCCCCGTTACCTCCTTGGCGACGAAGAGGTCGCCCGACAGCCTGACGGCCCTGACGCACACCACCTGGTCCGGCATGACCTTCAGCGCTTCCTCGTAAGCGGCCCGATCGGCCTTGGGCGTGAAGACGACGGTGGCGGTTGCTTCCTCGTCCTCGAGGACCAGGAGGAGCTTGCCATCTCCTTCCTTCTTCTCCCTCACCATCCCGAGCATCCTGACCTCGGAGTTGGGCCTGGCGCCCAGGGCAGCCGATATGCTTGAGGCATCCCTGGCGTCCATCCTCTTCCTGAGGAGGGAGGAGAGCTTCCTGAACCTGCTCCTGAAGTAGTCTAAGAAGCCCTCGACCGTGCCAGCAGAGCTTATCTCCCTCGTGGGGTCCATTAGGACCTCTATATCGGCCTCGATTTCATCGGCCCTGAGGGGCCTCCTGGCCCTTTCCAAGAGGCTGGGGGGCCTGGAGGGCCCAATCACCTTTTCAACGTCTTCTTTCCTTAGGAAGCCCTTCCCGCCAGAGGCCTCCAGGGCCTTCTTAACGACCTCAAGCGGGTCCAGGTTACCCGGCAGCTCCCTCAGGGCTTCTAGGGCATCTGGGCAGAGCTGGCAGCCCGTGCTTATCACGTATAAGACTGCCTCCCTCAGCCTCCCCTCATCTGGCAAGACCCAGCTCCCTCCTAGGTATGCATATCTCACCGTCCCCGGCCCTTACGAGCTCGGAAAGGCCTAGGACGTGGAGGGAGGCCGTGAGGGCGGCCGTTATGGCATCAAGCTCGTGCGAGGTCAGCTGCCTCTCCTCCAGATCGCCCTTCAAGCCGAGGTTGAGCAGCGCCTCCTGAACGGCCCGTCGGCCCTTGACCGGCAGGCCCAACACCTTCCTGGTCGAGGCCGGGTGGACCTCTATCACCCTTAAGCCCCGGGCCCTCAGGGCCTCGGCCAGCCTTATCCCCCGGGCCGTCAGCATCCTCATGGCCGGGAACAGCGGCGGGAGGACGGGAAGCCCGATCTTGTGCATGAGCCTGTCCACGTCCCTCATGTAGCCTCCCCTAGGCCAGGTCAGCGGGGCATCTATGGCCACGAGCTCCGGTTCCGAGCGGCAGGTGAGTTCTAATATCTCGCCATCGGACCTGAGGAGCTCGGCCCTGACCACGAGGCCCTCTAGGAGGGCCCATCCAGATGGCCTTTCCTCAGAGCCGGATAAATCGAGGCCTACTGTCCTGGGCCGGGCCCCCGATATGAGGTCCGCTATGGACTTCCCCAAGCCCCCTCCTCTTCCGACCGGGAAGCCCGTGTTCTTAACTCTTCTTGCCACGTCCTTCTCAGGGCCCGCCCAAGTGCTTCATCAAGAGGGACACCAGGCCCTCCTTGCCCAGGGCACCCACTATCTTGTCCACGGGCTTCCCTCCCGCGAAGACCATTATGGTCGGTATGGCCATTATGTTGTATCTCTTGGCCAGCTCGGGTGCCTCGTCCACGTTCACCTTGGCGAAGATGGCCTTGCCGGAGAACTCCCTGGCCACTTCCTCGAATATGGGTGCCATCATCAGGCAGGGGGGGCACCACTCAGCCCAGAAGTCCACCACCACCGGCTTGTCGGCCTTCCCCACCACCTCGTCAAAGTTCGAGCTATCCAGGTGAAGCACGACTTCGCCCATCCCGCTACCACCCGGCGGTCAGGGGTGTGCTGGGACGAGGCATATGAACTTTAGGGTCGTGTTGCCCGTGTTCCTGAACTGGTGCGGCTCGTTTGGGGCCACGAAGACCACCGTGCCGGGCCTTATGGGCCACTCACGACCGTCCTCGCCCACGACGGCGCCCTCTCCCTCGAGGACGAAGACCTCGTGCTCCCACGGGTGCGTGTGGTAAGGCGTGTAGCCCCCGGGCTGAACCTCGAAGAGCCTCATCCAGAACTTCTCTGCGCCGTGCTCCGTCCTGAGCAGCCAGCGGACCTTGACATCTTTGCAGCCCTCCATCTCCACGGGCTCGAGCTCGACCTCACGGTAATCGAAGACCCTCAAGGCCCACCGCCCAGGGCCCAGTTGGCCCCCGGAGATAAGGCCTGCGTCAGGAGCACCTAGATGCCGAGCATGTGCAAAAGGCCCCTGAGGCTCCTCACGTGCTCGCCCACTATCGGTATCTCACGGCCGCACCTAGGGCACTTCTTATCGGCCGTTATGCGGTATTTGAGGACGGCGAAGCCGTAGCGCTTTATGAGCAGTTCCCCGCACTCAGGACAGTAGGTGTCCTCGAGAGGGTGGCCCGGCACGTTCCCTATGTAGACGAAGTTGAGCCCTTCTTCACGGGCCAATTTGTGGGCCCACTCGAGCTTCTTGACGGGCGTGGGAGGGGCCGTGAACTTGTAGGCCGGGTAATAACGGGTGAAGTGGAGGGGAGTGTCCTCGCCAGCGTTCTTAAGGACCGACCGGGCTATCTGGCGTATGGTTTCCTCATCGTCGTTAACGCCCGGGATGACGAGCGTCACGACCTCGACGTGCAGGCCCAGCTCCCGGGCCTTCCTTATGTTGCGCCACACGACCTCCGACCTAGCGCCGCAGTAGCGCCTGTAGGCTTCCGGGCCGCCCTTCATGTCGAACTTAATGGCGTCCATGCCGGCTTCAGCCAGCATCTCCAGGGCCTTCTCGGTCATGTAGCCGTTCGAGACGTAGTTGTTGTAGAGGCCCTCCCGCCTGGCCAGCCTGAAGACATCGAGGCTCCACTCGAAGAGGAGCGTTGGCTCGTTGAAGGATATGGATGTCCCATGGCAGCCGTATCGCTTGGCCATCCGGACGAACTTCTCGGGGCTCATGTAGTTGGCCCTCGAGGGATCGGGCTTTACCTTGCTTATGTCGAAGTTCTGGCACCAGGGGCAGGTAAAGTTGCAGGACCAAGTGCCAGCCGTCAGGGCCACGCTGCCGGGCCAGAAGTGGA
>CAZVRS010000079.1:0-4705 GCA_964630115.1 uncultured Candidatus Bathyarchaeia archaeon
TCGGGCAGCATGGAGCCCGTGGAAACCTCAACACACTCACCAGGGCCGATGGGAGGCCCCGGGTGGCCAGCCAGGGCCCTCCCGACCAGCCTGAGCCTCACGGGCCTATCGGGCCTGGCGCCGAAGGTGTCCTGGGCCCTGACGGCATAACCGTCCATGACGGCCTTATCGAAGGGCGGCAGGTCGATAGGGGCCTCAACGTCCTCGGCCAAGACCCGGCCGACCGCTTCCTCGACCGGGATTTCCTCAACCTCGGGCTCGGCCAAGACCTGGGACAACCGCTCCATGTAGGCCCGGAGGGCCTCCCTCACGCTCGTCAGCCTTTCCATTCCGATGTGCACGGTAAAGCACATCGCTTATAAGCCTTCCGTGCTCCTGAGGAGCCCGATGAGCGTCCCGGAAGCCCACAGGAAAGAGGCACCAAAGAGCGTGAAGTTCTCGGTCGTGGTCGTGAGCACGTCGAGGTATGAGGCCCTCAAGGCGGGCCGGGAGGGACCCCCGGACCTGACGGGCGATTTGTTGTGCAGGCTGCTGGCCGAGGCAGGCCACGAGGTCATCTCGAGGCGTGTGGCACCCGACGACATATGGGCCTTGAGGTCGGCCTTGGAAGAGGAGGCCCGTAAGGGCGTTGACGCCATAATATTCGCCGGTGGGACGGGCCTAAGCCCAGATGACGTGACCATAGAGGCCATAAGGCCCCTGCTGGAGAAGGAGATACCGGGCTTCGGGGAGCTGCTCAGGCTCCTATCCTACGAGCGTGTGGGACCGGCGGCCATGCTGACCAGGGCCCTGGCGGGCGTCTACAAGGGCGTTGTGGTCTTCTGCCTGCCCGGCTCGCCTGATGCGGCCGAGCTGGCCGTGAGGGAGCTCATAGGGCCTGAGGTGGGACATGCCGTCAAGCACGCCAGGGGCCGGTAGCAGCTATACGGCCCAGGGCCCTTAAGGGGGCCGATGAAGAAGGGCTGGCTCGTGGTCCTCGAGGGCATAGATGGTGCTGGCCACTCGGCCCACGCCTCCGAGCTGGCCAGATGGGCCGAGCGTGAGCTGGCCGATTACAGGGGGCGTGTCGTGCTCACCCGAGAGCCCACCGATGGCCCCATAGGGGCCCTGATAAGGTCCGTGTTGAGGAAGGAGCTCGAAGTTGGGCCCGAAACGCTGGCGCTCCTCTTCGCCGCCGACAGGATGGAGCACGTCAGGCAGGTCATAAGGCCCAGGCTGGCGGAGGGCTGCCTGATCGTATGCGATAGGTATTACCTGTCCTCCTACGCCTACCAATCGGCAGCTGGCGTCGACCTGGAGTGGCTGATGCAGCTCAACTCCAGGTGCCCGAGGCCCGACCTGACCGTGCTGTTGGACGCACCCGTCGAGGTGTGCCTCTCCCGCATAAGGGAGGGGAGGGAGCACCTGGAGCTCTTCGAGGAAGCGGACTTCTTAGAGGAAGTCAGGAGGAGGTTCTTGGAAATAGCGGGCAGGCTGGAGCGTGAGGGCGAGCGTGTGGTCGTGGTCAAGACGGACAGGCCCTTTGAAGAAGCCCACGAGGAGATAGTGAGGCACGTGGTCAGGCTATTGGCGTCAAGAGGCCGGGGATGACCGGCACGGGGAGCTTATGGCCACCTTATTTAAGAGCTCATGCATTAATCCATGTGGGGAAGGGAGTGCGGTTCCCATACGAGATAAAGGATCCCGTCCACGGCTTCATAAGGGCCTCGGAAGCCGAGATAGCCATCATAGACTCGAGGCCCATCCAACGCCTCAGGAGGATAAAGCAGCTCGCCATGGCGGACTTGACGTATCCGGGCGCCGTCCACACGAGGTTCCTGCACTCCTTAGGCGTCATGCACCTGGCCGACCTGATGGCATCTAGGCTGGCCGAGCTAGGCCACATGACGGAGGAAGGCCTATCTCTGGCCCGAGCGGCCGGGCTCGTGCACGACGTGGGGCACGGCCCTGGCTCGCATGTCTTCGAGGAAGTCCTGGCCGAAAAAGGCCTTACGCACGAGAAAGTCGGCCTCTGGCTCCTAAGGTCGAGCGAGCTAGGGGACCTGTTGGAGGAACAGGGCTTCTCGAGGAGCGAGGTCGCATCCGTGGCCTTCGGAGGGCCCGTTAAGGGCGAGGCAGAAGTAGTGGCCAAGATGTTCTGGGGCGTCCTATCCCCCGACACCATGGACTACTTGGTCCGGGATTCCCACTTCACGGGCGTGGGCTACGGACGGATAGACATAGGGAGGCTCGTGAACACGATCGACCTCGTCGAGGGCGAGCTGGCCATCCAATACCCGGGCGGCCTCACGAGCTTCGAGGACTACGTCGTGTCAAGGCTCCAGATGTTCAACGCCGTTTACTTCCACAAGACCGTGAGGGCCGCCAACGTCATGTTGGCCCGTGCCATGGAGTGGGCCGACGAATACCTGGGCCTGACGGACCTGAAGGACGTGGATTTCTTCCTAAGCCTAGACGACTGCTACATAAGGACGGCCCTGATAACCTTGGAGCCCTACGATGACCTGTCTAAGTTGGCGAAGGAACTCATGGAGAGGCTAGAGGCCAGGAGGCTGGTGAAGTGCGTTTACGAAAGGCCCGTCGAGGGCCGGGAGGACCTGTTGGCAAGCGTGTTGAACAGGCCTGGGGTGAGGAAGAAGCTGGAGGAGGAGATAGCTGAGGAAGCGGGCGTCGAGCCCGAGAGGGTTTTCGTGGATGCGCCCTCCGTCCCCTCGATACCCATGAGGCCCGGGGGGGAGCTGGCCCAGGTGAGGTTCTTCAAGGCCGAGGGAGGCACCAAGAGGCTCATGGACCAATCCGAGGTCCACTCCATCGTGCTCGGCTTGTGCAAATACGTGGATTTGGTCCGGGTATACGCCTTCCCCGAGCACAGGGAAGCCGTCGGCAAGGCATGCCGGAAGGTCCTGGGGGCCGGGCCGCCCGGCAGGAGGGTGGCCTTCTGATGGGCAGGGAGGGCCTAGTCCTCAAGGGAAAAGGGGTAGTTGAAGGACGGGTTTTAGGGGAAGCCCTCGTATCCAGCATGCCCGTGAGCTTCTTAGGCGGTGTTGACCCCAAAACGGGCGTTATTGTTGAGAAGGGGCACGATCTGGAAGGCAAGTGTATAGCGGGCAAGGTATTGTGCTTCCCGCACGGGAAGGGCTCGACCGTAGGGAGCTACGTCCTCCTGGCCCTCAAGAAGAAGGGCCTGGCCCCCCTGGCCCTCGTGAACGAGGTAGCCGACCCCATAGTGGTCGTGGGGGCCGTGATAGCGGGCATACCCATGGTGGTTGGGGTCGATTTAGGCCCCCTTAGGACGGGCGACGTATTAGAGGTAGATGGCTTAAGGGGCCTGGTCCGGGTGGTGGAGGCTTGTTCCTGACCAAGGAAGAGGAGAAGGCCCTCGATGGCGAATACGGGCCGGGCCTCCAGCTCGCCATGCGCATCCTCGTGAAGCTGGGCGACCTCTTCGGTGCCGAGAAGCTCCTGCCCGTGAGGTCGGCCCACGTCTCAGGAATCTCCTACAAGACGGCCGGCGATGCAGCCATAGGGTTCCTCAAGGACCTATGCGAGATGGGCGCTAAGGCGTCCGTCCTGGCCACCACGAACCCCTGCGGCTTCGACGAAAGGCTCTCGGGCCTCTTAGAGCTCCCGGACCATATTGTCTCGGCCCAGAGGGAGCTCCTGGCCTTATACGGGCGTTTGGGGCTCAAGATGACGTTGACCTGCGTCCCCTACTACCAGTTCAGGCCCGAGAAAGGCTCCCACCTGGCCTGGGCCGAGTCATCTGCCGTCGTCTACGCCAACTCCGTCATAGGGGCCTTCACGAACCGGGAGGGAGCCCCATCTGCCCTCGCAGCCGCCATAGCCGGCAGGACGCCCGATTACGGCCTCCATAGGCCCGAGAACAGGCAGCCAGGCCTGTTGGTCGATTTCTCCTTCAGGCCCCGGGACGAGGTAGAGCTGTGGGCTGCTGGCTTCTACGTGGGCCAGGTGGCCAGGGATGCCGTCCCGCTCCTCAGGGGCCTGAGGGGCCTATCGGATTGGGAGCTCAAGGGCCTGGGGGCTGCCATGGCCTCCGGGGGCATGACGGCCATGTTCACGGTCGAAGGGCCTACCGAGGGGCTCGAGAAGGTAGAGGTAGGACGGGAGGAAGTAGCATCCGTCGTGGAGAAGCTCTCAACGGCGGAAGAACCGGACCTGGTTTTCCTGGGCTGCCCCCACTGCTCCAGAGAAGAGCTGGCCCTGTTGGCCGAGCACCTGAGGGGCCGGGAGGTCAAGAGGCCCTTCTGGATATGCACTTCCAGGCACATCAGAGCCTCCTGCCCCGAGCTGGTGAGGGCCATAGAGGCTTCGGGGGCCCTCGTGGTCGTCGATACGTGCGTGGTCGTCTCCTGGGTCGAAAAGCTCGGGGTCGACGTGGTGGCCACGAACTCGCCCAAGGCCGCCTACTACCTGCCCGGCCTATCGGGCGTCCGGGTGAGGCTGGCCAACCTTAAGGAATGCGTGGAGCTGGCCTGCTCCAAGGGGGCAGGGTAAATTAGGCCCTCACGGGCCGTCCTCCTCGGGCGGTAGGTTGGGCCTCACATACGTCAGGGCCGTGGTCAAGTGGGCCGGGAGGAGCCGTGAGGTAGACCTGCTGGTGGATTCGAGGGCCACCTACACGGTCCTGAGGAAGGACGTATGGGAATACCTGGGCTTGAAGCCCAAGAGGAAGGTGACCTTGATC
>CAZVRS010000080.1:0-4685 GCA_964630115.1 uncultured Candidatus Bathyarchaeia archaeon
AAAGCTCAGGGAATAAAAACGCTCGGGCCAGCTGGCCCGGAAGGCCTGGCTCACGCCTTCTGGGCCTTCCGGTATTCTTCTTCCCTCAGGAGGCGCCTAAGGACCTTGCCGGCAGCCGATATCGGCAGCTCCCTGCGGAACTCCAGCTCCCTTATGCGCTTGTAAGGCGCCACACGGCTGTTCACGAACTCCATTATCTCCTTCTTAAGCTCCTCCGTGGGCTCGTAGCCCTCCTTCAGGACCACGAAGGCCTTCGGTATCTCGCCGGCCGTTGGGTCGGGCTTGCCCACGACGGCACAGAGCTTGACGGCCTCGTGCTCGTATAAGACGTCCTCGAGCTCCCTCGGGTATACGGAGTAGCCCTTATACTTTATCAGGTCCTTCTTGCGGTCAACTATGTAGAAGTAGCCGTCCTCGTCCATCTTCGCTATGTCGCCCGTGTAGAGCCAGCCGTCCCTGAGGACCTGCTTGGTCTCCTCGGGCATCTTCCAGTAGCCCTTCATGACCTGCGGCCCCTTCACGACCAGCTCGCCCACCTCGCCGGGCGGGAGCTCCTTGGTGCCCGTTTCTAGGTCCATTATCTTGGCCTCCGTGTCGGGCCAGGGCACGCCTATGGAGCCTACCTTCACCGTCTTCATGGTCCTGTCGAGCGGGTTACAGTGGGTAACGGGCGATGCCTCCGTGAGGCCGTAGCCCTCGACCAAGACGCCGCCCGTTATCTCCATGAACTTCTTCTGCACCTCGGGCGGGAGCGGGGCTGCTCCCGAGATGCAGAACTTGATGCTCGTGAGGTCATACTTGGGCAGGTCGGGGTAGTCGAGCAACATGGCGTATAAGGTCGGGACGCCGCAGAACACGGTAGCCCTATACTTCTGTATAGCCTCTAGAACTTTCTTGGCATCGAAACGGGGTATGAGCACCATGGCCCCAGCCCCGTAAATGGGTGCGTTCATAGCGACCGTCATGCCGTAAATGTGGAAGAGCGGCAGGACGCCCACATGGACTTCCTTGGCCTCTTCCATGTCCAGCCAGTGGGAGGCTTGGATAGCGTTGGCCACCAGGTTGTAGTGGGTCAGCATGGCGCCCTTCGGGACGCCCGTCGTGCCGCCCGTGTATTGGAGGCAGGCCAGGTCTTCCTTCGGGTTTATCTCGACGGGCTTGGGCTCGGGCGGATACTTCTTTATCAGCTCCTTCAGGAAGTAGATGCCCGGCCCTTTCTCCACCTTGGCCGTAGGTATCTTGCCCAAAAGGCTGCCCAAGATGGCCTTGGCCTTGGGCAGGTAGTCCTTGAGGCTCGTTACTATGATGAACTTCAGGCCCGTCTTGTCCCTGACCCTCGCCACCTTCTCGTATAGCACGTCGAGCGTCACTATTCCCACGGCCTCGGCGTTGTTCAGCTGGTATTCAAGCTCACGCTCCGTGTAGAGCGGGTTAACGGCCGTCACCACGCCCCCGGCCCTCAGGATGGCGTAGTAGCTTATGACGAACTGAGGGCAGTTGGGCAGGTAGATGGCTACCTTATCGCCCTTCTGGACCCCCAGCTCCTGGAGGGCCGTGGCCAGCCTACTGACCGCCTCGTCGAGCTCCTTGTAGGTCATCTTGAGCCCCTCGAAGATTATGGCGATGGCGTTCGGGTGCTTCTCGGCAGAACGCCTCAGCAGCTCGTCCAAGGGGACCTCTGGGTATTCTATGCTATGTGGCACCCATTCTGGGTAGAACTTAAGCCAGGGCTTCTCGGCCATATAGACCTCCCGAGCCGGGTGTGTCGTTTAAACGGCCTTATTAGGCTTACCCGAAGCCCAGCAACTCGCAGGCATTCAGGCATAGGACTCGGGCCTTCTCGTCATCCGTCATCTCCACGGAGGCCAAGATCTCACGGACCACATCGCTTATGCCCACCACGAAGACCGGGTAGTCGGAGCCGAAGAGGACCCGGCCCATGAGCCCCCTGGCCCTGAGGGCCCCGAGGAACCTCCGGTCCGTCACGACGTATGGGACGGCAGCCGTATCAAACCAGACGTTACAGAAGGAGGTGGCCAACTCGAGGGCTTCCTCAAACCATATGCCTGGTATCCGGGACGAGTAGCTCCCTGCGTGGGCGAGGATGAAGTTGACCTTCCCAAAGGAGCGTATGAAGGGCCTCAGCAGGGCCGGGTTAGCACATTTGGACAAGTCGGGTGCCTCCCAGGGGCCGGGGTCGCAGCCCGTGTGGAACATGACCACCATGCCGGACCTCTCGCAGAACCTCAGTATCTTCCTCAGGGCCTTCCTGACCTGCCCGGGGCAGAAGAACTGCAAGGTCGGTATGAGCTTCAGGCCCCTGAAGCCAGCGTCCTCGAGCCTCCTGAGCGTTTCCTCCACCTGGCCCAGCGGCTTCCTTGGGTCAACGGAGCCGAAGCCCAAGAAGAGGCCCGGGTGCTTGCCCACTAGCTCGGAAACCCTCTCGTTGGGCGTCCTGGCCAGCTTCAGCATCTTCCTGGCCCGCTCGAGGGCGTTCAGGTCCCATATGCCAGCGTTGAACATCTCTTCCACGAAGGCCCTGGCCTTCCCCTCGTCGTCAAGCTCGGCTGGGTTGACGTCGAGGGCCAGGAGAACGCACTTCCTCACCTTGGCCTTCTCAAGCTCCCCGAGGAGCTCTTCTTCCCCTACCATGGGCAACGGGTGGACGTGGACATCTACCACGCCGTTGAGGCCGAGTTCGTCAAGCGTGCTCAACGCCGGGATAAGAGGGCGATCGACGGGGTTAAAAATTAACGGGGGCTGAGCCGAGCCGGTCCCCAGGCCCATGCCTCATTCTGCCGGGACGAAGACCCAGGTCCTGCGGTTGTCCTCTATCCTCGGCTCGAGGCGGACCTTCATGCCCACTTTTATCTGCCTCTTCGGGACCTCCGGGGCCACCCAGGCCAGCACACGGACCCCTTCTTCCTTGAACTCCGCTATGGCTGGCGTGTAGACCTTCTGGTCTTGGAAGGAAGCCGGCCTGACGACTATGTGCGTGAAGGCCAATACCTCGCCCACGCTCTTTATCTCGAACCAATCTATGTCCGTGGAGAGGCACTTATCGCACACGGCCTGGGGCGGGAACATCTTGCGGCCGCACTTCTTGCACACGGTCCCGAGGACCTTGCCCTCCGCCAGGGCCTCCCAGAACCTCGCTATCTTAGAGACGGGTATCTCGTAGGTCAGCGTGAGCGTCCGGCTCCTTAGCACCCCGGAAGCCGGGTCATACGCCATGGCCCTCACCTCCTCAATATGGTCACGTAGCAGTAGTGGCCCGTCCCACCTACGTTGTGGGCCAGGGCCACGTAGTTCTTCATGGGCACCTGCCTCTCCCTGGGCTCCACTTCCTCCCTCAGCTGCCTCGTCAGCTCGACCATCATGGAGACGCCCGTCGCACCTATCGGGTGGCCCTTGGCCTTCAGGCCGCCGTCCATGTTGACCGGTATCTTGCCGCCCACATACGTCTGTTCCTCACGGATGAGCTTGGGACCCTCGCCCTTCTTGCAGAAGCCCAGGTCCTCGTAGGCCATTATCTCTGCTATGGTGAAGCAGTCGTGAACGGTTGCGCAATCTACGTCCTCCGGCCCTACTTTGGCCATCTTGTAGGCCTTCTGGCTGGCCCATACGGTCGCCATTAGGCCCACGTAGCTCTGTCTCTTCGTCAGGTTGCCCGAGTCGGAGGAGAAGCCCAGCCCGGCCACCCAGACGGGCGTGTCTACGCCCAGCTCCTTCACCTTCTCCTCGGAGGCCAGGACGACGGCCGCAGCCCCATCGCAGATCGTGCAGCAGTCGTAGAGCTTCAGGGGCCAGGCCACCACAGGCGAGGCAAGGGCCTTCTCGACCGTTATTTCCTCGTGCAGGTGGGCGTATGGGTTCATGTTGGCGTAGTGGTGGTTCTTAACGGCCACCAGGGCCAGGTCCTCCTCCGTCGTGCCGAACTTGGCCATGTGGGCTGTGGCGTGGAGGGCGTAGTAGCCCGGGAAGGTCAGGCCGAAGTTCTCGAACTCCCAGAGGTAGGAGCCAGCACGACCTATCAGCTCGACGGCCGTTGGCGTATCGACCTCACGCATCTTCTCCACGCCGATCACGAGGACGAGGTCAGCCATGCCGCTCGCTATGGCCATGTAGCCGGAGAAGAAGGCGGCACTACCGCTCGCACAGGCGGCCTCGAACCTGGCCAGGCCAGCGCCCGAGATGCCGCAGTAATCAGCTATCATGACGGCTGGCAGGCCTTCTTCATACCACATGCCTATGGTCCCCACGGGCATGTATTCTATGTCCTTGGCCGATACGCCAGCGTCCTCCAGGGCCGGCTTTATGGCCTCGAAGGCTATCTCGCACACGTTGACGTCTTGCCTGCGCCCGAACTTCGCATGGCCCACACCTATGATGGCCACCTTCCTCAATCTGCCACCCAGCCCGGGCCTGCCAGGCCTGGGCGTTAAAGCCTTGCCCAAACCTTTTAATCGCCTGCCCCATTATGGGGCCAGGTGCCGGGAATGGGCGTGGAAGCCATTAAGAAGATAGTTGTCGTCGGCGCTGGCACGATGGGGCACGGCATAGCACAGGTCTGCGCCATGAAGGGCTACGATGTGGTCCTCATAGACATAAAGGATGAAATACTGCAGAAGGCCATGGAGAAGATAAAGTGGTCCCTGAACAAGTTCGTGGAGAAGAAGCGCATA
>CAZVRS010000081.1:0-4587 GCA_964630115.1 uncultured Candidatus Bathyarchaeia archaeon
GAGGCGGTGCGGAGGTTGAGGTTGCTGAAGTGGGATGAGAAGCACGGCATAGCCGTCTTGCTCCCCGAGGACCTAGATGACCTATGGGTCCTCTACGTGGTGGTAGAGCCCGGGGACATCGTGAAGGCCAGGACGAGGAGGGAGAGGCGTGTGGAAGGGGCGAAGTCCAGGGGGAAGAGGGTTTCCGTCAGCCTGGCCGTGGAGGTGGAGAAGAAGGCCCTCGACGTCCTCATGGGCCGGTTGAGGCTCCTGGGGACCATAAGGGAGGCGCCGCCGGAGTTCGAGGACGAGGTCGGCAAGCACCACACGCTCAGCATAAGGCCCGGCCTGCCCGTGGAGCTCAGGAAGGAGAAGTGGGCCCAATTCCAGCTCCGCATGGTGAAGAAGGCCTGTTCCCCGAAGCCCAAGCCCCTGATAGTGGCCTGCCTGGACGATGAGGAATACTGCGTGGCCCTCGTGGGCATGAGGGACGTGGAGGTCCTGGCCGAGGGGGAGAACACCCTCGCCAAGAGCATGGGAACGGCTTCAAGGGAAGAAGCCCTCAGGCCCTTCCTCATGGAGGCCCTCGGGGCCCTTAAGAGCTCCTGGGAAGCCCACAGGAGGCCCGTGGCCATCATAGGGCCCTCTCTCGAGAGGGACCTCTTCCTGAGCCTCCTCAGGTCGAGGGAGCCCGAGCTGGCGAAGGCGGTCGTGTCCGTGAGGGCCGTGAGCACGGGAGGCATATCAGGCATATACGAGGCCCTCCGGGCCGGCATTCTGGCCAAGGCCCTGTCCAAGGCTAGGATAGCTCGTGAGTCGGAGGCCGTCAGGACGCTCTTGGCAAGGCTCGGGAAAGGGGACGAGCGGGTGGCCTACAGCTTCCCCGAGGTCAGGAAGGCATGTTCATATGGGGCCGTGGAAATGCTCCTCGTGGCCGATTCCGTCCTCAGGGATGCGGATGAAGCCACCAGGGTGGAGTTCGAGCGGCTTATGATGGAGGTGGAGGAGAAGGGGGGCAAGGTCATGATAGTCAGCTCTGGCCACGAGGCAGGGAAAAACCTGCTCTCGCTCGGGGGTCTGGCTGCCCTACTCAGGTTCCCGGTGGGCTAGGCGGTCCCACCGCCGGGAGCCTGTTCCTTATGGCTTCCTCCAGCAGCGACCTGACCTTCCTGGGGTCGGCCCTGCCCCTGACGATCTTCATCACGGCCCCCATCAGGGGCCCGAGGGCCTTCGGCCCCATCTTCTCCACCAGCTCGCCCTTCTCCGACAGGACAGCTTCTACCACAGCCCTGAGCTCCTCGTCCGACATGGCCTTCAGGCCCAGGGCCTCCAGGGCCTCACGGGCCGTCTTGCCCTCGTGCTGGCAGAGCCACTTCAGCACCTCGGGTATGGATTCCTTGAACGTCTCACCACGGCCCACTAAGGAGAACAGCTCGAGCAATTGCTCGTCCGTTATCTTATCCACGTCGAAGCCCTCCCTCCTCAAGCTCTTGAGCGTCTCCGTCAGGGTGGTCGCTATGACGGTGGCCGGGACGTCCGTCTCCCGAGCGGCCTTCTCGAAGAGGGGCAGGAAATCCGCATCCACTACTTGCCAGGCCAGCTTCTCGCTCAACCCGTAATCACGCATGAGGCGTTTGACCTGCTCCTCGGGCGTCTCGGGGAGCCTTGACTTGAGCTCCCTTATGTAGTCCGGGGTTATCCTTATCGGGGGGATATCGGTTTCCGGATACATCCTGGCGGCGCCAGGCCTCGGCCTCATGAACTTCGTCTTCCCGTCCGGGAGGGCCATGCGTGTCTCCCTCGGGACGCCGATCAGGGCCTCTTTGGCACGCTTCAACACGGCCCTGAGGGCCTTAAGGCATTTCTCCTTCTCCCCGGCCACGAAGACGACGCAATCTTCCGGCCCGGCCTTGACAAGCTCCCTCAGGGCCCTTACTTCTCCATCGCTTATGCCGTAGGCCGGCATCTCGTCTGTGTGGAAGATGCCGCCGAGGCCGGAGAGGGCAGAAGCTATATCGGACAGCTCCTTCCCGAACCTGTGGCCAGGCATTATCTCCTCGGCCAGCAGGCCCGCAAACTTGGGCAGCTTTAGCGCCAGGACGACGCCACCGGCCTTGAGGGCCCTCCTAATGACCTTGCAGGCCGTTTTCTCGAAGACGTGCGTGGCATCCACGAAGTCGGCCCTAAGTTCCTCGGGCCTGAGGCCCCTCGACCTGAGCTCATCTCTTATGGCCAGCAGCCTCACCTGCCTCAGGACCTCGTTCTCTATGACCTTCGGTATGAGGTCGAGTTCCTGGACGCCCTTGACCTCAGTTATGGCGCCTCCCTCTATGGATATGTTCAGGTCCTGCCTCACGCTCCCTATGCCACGCTTCACCTTCCCCGTGGCCCTCATTATGCGCCCTATGGCTAAGGCTACCTCCCTGGCTTCCTCCGGGTCCGTTATGACGGGCTCCGTGGCCACCTCTATGAGCGGTATGCCGAGCCTGTCCAACCTGTAACGGACCGTCTGGGCGTCCTCGGCCACCTTCCTGCCAGCGTCTTCCTCCAGGCCGACGTGCTGTATGGGCACCTTCTTCCCCCGGACTTCTATCGAGCCGCCGAGGGCCACGACGCAGGTCCTCTGGAAGCCGAAGGGCGTCGAGCCATCTATGACTATCTTCCTCATGACGTGGACCTCGTCGACAGGCTTGGAGCCGAGCAGGAGAGCCACCTGGAGGGCCACCTCAAGGGCCTCACGGTTAAGCTCGTGCGGTGGTTCCTCGTCGAGTTCGACAAGGCAGGTGCTGTCCGAGTAGGCCTCGTAGATTATGGTCTTCCCCTTCTCGAACTCGAAGAGGGCAGCCCTGTCCACTTCTCCGACCTCGCTCTGAGTTGGCCTGAGCTTCCTGACGACTATCACGTCTGGCTCGTCCTTCCTGAGGACGGTCGGACAGCTGCAGAAGAGCTTCTCAGCAGTATCGAGTTGCCTGTGGACCTCCAGGCCGACCTTCAGGCCCAGCTTGGCGTAGTCCAGGCCCCCGGGCTTCATAAGGCCTACCCCTTCCTATCGAAGAATATGTTCTTCCCGGTGGCGGATAGCGGTATGCCTATGGCCACGTCCGCATCCATGAGGCCCAGCTCGAGGGCGGCCACCCCTATGGTGAACATGACCCTGTTGTCCACGTTCAGGTCGGCAGCGACCTTGACGGCCGAGCCTATGGCTATGCCCAAGTCCAGCAAGGCCATGACGCAGCTCGGCCCCCTGAGGAGCCCCTTGTAGGCTTTCTCGGACCTGTAGCGCTTGAACTCATCACAGGTAGGGAAGCCGCAGGCACCGCAGTTGAGGCCCCTGGGCTCGGAGCCCGTGGCCCCTATGAGCAGGACAGCCTTTGAACGCCTTAGGCAATTGGCATCCCTCCTGAAGAAGGCCATCCCCGTCCTATCGGCTATCTCCTCCATCTTGGCTGCTATCTTCTCCATTTCTTCCCCATAAATTATGGATGTCTTTATGACGTCCACGCCCCTGGCCTTGGGGGCCGTCCTGGCCGCTATGGCCATCAGCTCTGCAGCCCTCAGTATCCCTCCTTCCTCGGCCTCGTCTGAGCTAATCACCGGCAAGTGGGCCCACCGGCCCGCAGGCACCGCCGAGCCTTAATTTCCCTTACCTTACCTCGAGCTGGCCACAAACGGTCTTTATCAAGTCGGCCCTGGTGATAATGCCTACTACCTCGCCACCCCTCACTACCAAGACGCCGGGATGGTCCTCGAGCAGGAAGCGGACCTTCGTCAAGCTGGCGTCCTCGGGCACGGTAGGCATGGGGGGCTCCATTATCTTGTCCACCCTCTCGTTCGCTATCTCAGGGCTGAGGTTCTTCACTATGCACCGGTCCGTGACGGTCCCGACCACACGCCCGTGCTCATCTATGACGGGCAGCTGATCTATGGCGTATTTAGTCATAAGTTCGCTCACTTCCTTCACGGTCGCATCTGGTCTGACGAAAATGACGTTCTTCGTCATCACGTCCTTGCACTTGGGCCCTAGCCTCTCGGTGAGGACCTCCAAGATCCTGTTGACGGTCGAGAGCCGTGGGTCGACCTTGCCCAGCTCTATCTTCGCTATATGCGCTTGTGACACGCCCGCAAGCTCAGCGAGCTGCCTCTGGGTCAGCCCTGCCGCCAGCCTCAGCTTCCTTATGAGGGAACCCGTGATTATCATGCCTGAGATACGGGATTTGAGGTCCCTTATAACCTTACCCTGATACTATTTTTCTCGAACTCTCCTAAGCATCATCCGGCAATTATATTCCTGGGGGGCATCCCTGAGATAGAGTAGGACGACGAAAGGCATATATTAGTTGCCACCTGCTGGCCTTTTGAGGGAGAGGAAGATGGGGAAGACCACCAGGAACCTGTTCGTTGACGAGCTGAAGCAGACCCCCATAGAAGAGCAGAAGCTCGAGATAGTTGAGAGGAAGGGGAAGGGCCACCCGGACTATATATGCGATGCCATAATGGACAGGGTCTCCGTCGCCTTATGCAGCGAGTATCTGAAGCGCTTCGGGACCATACTGCACCACAACGTGGACAAATCCCTCCTCGTGGCTGGGGAAGCCGAGATAAGGTTCG
>CAZVRS010000082.1:0-4577 GCA_964630115.1 uncultured Candidatus Bathyarchaeia archaeon
CCGTTAGGGGACCCCTAGCCCCCCGCCTAGACCCGCCGCCCCATTTCACGGTCGGCCGAGCTGCCCTATAACCCCTTTCCTTGGGGCCGGGGCCGTCAAGGGGCCTCGGGAGACGCCGGGCATTCAGCACCCCTCAGGCTCCCGAGACGTGCCTCATCGGCCCCTCTCGGCAAGAGGAGGACCTTCTCTTAACCATGCGCCCGGCTGTGGTGGCACCCGGCCCGGGCGCAGAGCTGATCTCCTGAGCCCTCGGGACCCATAGGGCATAGGCCGAGGAGGGCAGGAAGATGCATAGGCCCACGATCATCATGGCCCAGGAGAGGTAGGTGAGGCTGTAGAGGATGTTTATATATCTCATCGAGTAACCACGAAACTCATCGGGTATCGGGAAGTAAGCGGGGGACACCCCGGGATAATGACGACGATTAACCTCCCTCACCCGGCAGATGATCTCCCATAGCTCCCGCCAGGGGCCGGGGGATAGAGGCGGGGGTGGTGCTGGCTCCGGGAAGACGGCCTCAAAAGGCGTGTAAGTGGTCCAGCTGACCCTCATGTTCGCTATCCTATACCAGGCGTAGTGGAGCAGGACATCCCCGACCACTATTAGGGCCAGGGATAATATTAGGCTCGTCAGGAGCTTCCTGCTGAGGGCTTTCCCCTTATTCCTCCTCAGCCCGAAGGCCATACAGGCCAGGCCCAGCGAGCCCGAGAAGACTGACCTATAGCTCAGGGGCTCCATCCGACTCTTGACCAAGATGGAGACGCAGGAGTAGAGCTCCAGTGTATACCAATGCTCGAACTCCTGTTGGAGGTATGCCCTCAGCCTGATCACATCAACCGCTATGCGAACCTCTAGGACCGCTCCCTCACTCAAGCCCTCTGCAAGGAACCTAAACCGATCGGTCCCGAGTTCCCTCCTGACCTCCTTAGAGGCTTCCGCCCCCCAGATGTGGATATCCGTGATGCCCCGAAGCTGATCGTAGGGGCTTAACAGGGCTAACTCGACCTGAGCGTCATGGCCATCGCCCCTGACCCGGGGAACCGCTATGTAGAGCAGGATTTCGACCTCCCAGGGTGAGGCCTTCTTCTCCAACCTGAACGAGCAGCCCGTGACCCAATAGAGTATATCCACATCCGGTTCTGAGCCCGGCTCCTGAAGCTCGATATAGATGCTGACGTCGAACTCCTCCTCCCAGATACACTCGTCCATGTCCATGGGCAAGCTGGCCAAGATGGAATAGGTCAGACCAGCCAAGATCAATAGCAGGCCGATTAATAGGGCCGGATCACGGGGGCCCTTCATGTCCGGGTTGAGGCTACTTAATCATGTGTATAAGCTTTTCGTCATCGGCCAATAGGGCATTGAGGGGCCAAAAATGCCACGAGGTCATTTATATCGGCGAGAGACATGACAAGCCGGGAAGTGCCTTGCCCACGATCATCGAGTTGCCCGAGGCCCTCGGCAGGAGGCTATCCTCTGAGGCTGCCAAGAGGGGGATTGACCCGGAGCTCCTCGTGCTCGAGCTACTCGCTGATGCGCTCTGCGAAGATGAGCATTCTAAAGCCGAGGCCTACTGGTCGGCTGCCGAGCACTTCTTGGCCAGGGCCGACGAGGAGCTGTCCAAGGGCGATTTGAGGCAGGCCTCGGAGAAGATATGGGGTGCAGCTGCCCTGGCCGTTAAGACACTAGCCTACGAGCGAGAGGGCCTCAGGCTGACGAGCCATCGGGAGCTCTGGGAATACGTCGCCCGCCTGGTGGCTGAAACGGGCGATGAAGAGATCGGGAGGGCCTGGAGGACGGCCGTGGCCATGCACGTCAACTTCTACGAGGGCTGGGCTCCAGCTGAGGAGGTCAAAAGGGCACTTGAGGAAATCAAGAGCCTGGTGGAGAAGCTCAAGGGACTATCGGGCCCCTAGAGGGCCAGGATGGCTTCTGACTTCCTGAGCTCCCCCGTCGTAGGGTCTACCTCTAGCCCAAGCCCCTCGAGGGCGTGGACGCCCAATACCTCGGCATCACCCAGCTCCCCGAAGACCACCACGGTCGTGGCCCTCTCGCCCAGGCACTCCACCACGGCCTCGCCCACCGGCCTCTCCACGACCCGCCCTTCTATGGTCCTGAAGCGCCTCAGGCCCGTGGGCCTTATGCCCAGGCGCTCGAGCCTATCACGCCTCAGCCACGTGTAGGTGGAGCCCGTGTCCACCAGGAGCTCTACTTCTATGGAGACGGAAGGGTCGGCTGGATTGCGGAACTTAGCAAGGACACGGACGTGGCCCATCTCATGCCCCAGCCTAAGTGCGTGAGTTCACGCCTAATAAAGGGGCCCGGCTGGCCTAACGCCTGAACCTGGTCAGCAGGGCCCTGCGCTCGGCCTCTATGACCAACTCGAAGAAGCGGTCGGTGGGCTTAGGTTCTTCCTCCAGTATGCGTTCTGCTACCTCGGGCCTTATGCCCTTGCCGCACAGGGCCAGGAAGGCCGTCTTGCCGAACCGCTCCACCAGGTAGGCCGTCTCAAGGGCCTTGTTCAGGAGCCTTTCCTCCTGCTTCGTGAGGCCGGAGCCCGTGGAGGCCTTCTCGGCCAGCCGGTAGACCTTGTCCTCGTCCTCATCCAGGACGCCTAATGCCTTAGAGCCGCACCTGGGGCAGGCGGGCCTCTCGGGCAGGTCCTTGGCCCTGACGGTGGCCACGTAGGTCCAGCAGTCCGTGCAGATTAGGACACGGGCCTCGCTCAGGAGGCGGGCCCTGGTGGCCTCCACCAAGATGCGCCTCAGCCTCTCGGGAGGTATGACGTCCGTCTTCATGCTCAGCCTCTCCATGCCCACGAAGGCTATGGGGCTTATCTCGCCAGCCGGCTTGGCTAATACGGTCAGCTCTATGCGGCCGGACCTGATGGCCTCTAGGACCTCGAGCGTGTGCTCCAAGTCGAGGTCGAACGTGAATACCTCCTTCAGGGCCTCCTGGTAGATGGCCGTCCCCTCGAAGCTCTTCAGGAGGCTCCTCATGCTCACGGAGCTCAGGTCCGCCCACTTCTCCAGGGCCCCGAACCTCTGGGCCACGTGGATGAGCCTCCGCTTGAAGATGCCCGTCCTGACCACGGCCCTCTCGACGGCATCCCTGACGGCCTCGGGCGCCATCCTGGAGGCTTCCTCAAGCAGGCCTACCACGTCCTTGGCCGTCAGCTCGCCCCTCGCATGCAGGATTATCCTGTATGGGTCGTGCTGGACCATGACGGCCAGGCCTATCCGCTCGGTGGCCAGGTGCCCTATCAGGTGTGCGAGCGTCCTGTTCGTCAGGGAGCCGAAGTGGGCGTGGATTATCACATACTCATCCCATTCCTCGACCACAACACGCCTGTCGGTCGGGACGGGGTAGCCGAGCTGGGCGTGCTCGACCGTCTCCCTTATGGCCCTGAGGGCCGTCTCGAAATCTGTCGGGTATCTCCGGGCCAGCTCGGAAGCTATTTCCTCGGGCTTACGGCCTCCCCTCAGGGCCTCCTCAACGAAGGCCCTTATCTGGCCGACCTCCTGGGCGACCTCAAATGGGACGGGTATTTCCTCCCCCACCCAGTTCGGAATGGCTCCCGTCGGGTCCTCTACCTCACGCACGTAAACCCTATCGCCCCTTATGGCAGTTATTATCCAGGGCCTCCCCCTAATCACGAACTTCACGCCCGGCCGGCCGTATTCGGCCACGAAGCACTCGTCCAAGATACCGACGGCTAGGTTGGAGGCCTCGTCCACCACCACGTATTGCTTTTCGTCGGGTATCATGGAGAGCGTTCCGAAGTAATACTCGTATAGGGCCTTCGACCTCCTGGGCTTGAGGGCCACCATGTCCTCGTGGGATACCCAGGCCAGCCTCGGGTATCTGTTGTGCATGTAGTCCAGGACGGCCGCTATGTCCTTTAGCGTCAGGCCCGAATACGGGTAGGCACGCCTGAACAGCTCGTAGAGCTCGTAGAAGTAAGCACGCCCCCTCCTTATCAGCTCGCCAGCTATCTGGTGTGCCAGGGCGTCCAACGGGCACTCGGGTATCTTCAGGGGCTCAAGTTCTTCCCTGAGGGCCCTCCTGGCTATGGCCATGGCCTCCAGCGTGTCATCGGAATCCATGGTTATTATCACGCCCTTGGCCACCCTGTCCAGCCTGTGGCCAGAACGGCCGACACGCTGGACCAGCCTCGTCACCTGCCTGGGCGACATGTATTGGACCACGAGCTCCACACGGCCGATGTCTATGCCGAGCTCCAGGCTTGAAGTGGCCACTAGGGCCTTCAGCTCCCCGTTCTTAAGGCCCCTCTCGGCAGCCACCCTGGATGGCTTGGAGAGGGAGCCGTGGTGAATCGAGATCGGGAAATCCAGGTCCCAAACCCTGAACCTGCTGGCCAGCACCTCTGCTATCGAGCGGGTGTTCGTGAATACGAGGGCAGATTCGTGCCCTTCTATGAGCTCCCTCATGACCCTGAGCCTGGCGGCCACCTCCGGGTGCGTGTAGAGGGCCTCAGCGAGCTTCCGGTCCTCATCGGTGGCCTGGGGGAAGACCACCTTGAGCTCCATCATCCTTGCGACCGGGACCCTCACGA
>CAZVRS010000083.1:0-4498 GCA_964630115.1 uncultured Candidatus Bathyarchaeia archaeon
GGCGATTTGAAGCGGAGCTCCAACAGCTTTGATGGGCCCCAGCCCCTGCACTTGAGGCCAGCTATTATGGAAGCCACGGAAACGGCCTTCATCAAGTCCCCGGTGGCCACGTAGGTCCCCATGAAGGCCCCGCACCACGAGTCGCCAGCCCCCGTGGTGTCCACCACATCGCCCTTCGGGACGGCCAGGGCGGGCACCATCTGTATGCCCTTCTCCTCGCTGCTTATTATGGCCCCGAGCTCCCCGAGCGTCACGACCAACGTCCTGGCCTCCAGGAGCTCCAGGGCCCTTGATATGGAGCCTACCCCGGCGAGGGCCTTGACCTCTTCATCGTTGAGTATGAAGAAGTCCGCCTCCTTTGCTATCTCCCTCAGGGCCTCCCGGGCCTTACGGCCCTCCCTGAGGTAGCCCTTCCACGTGTTGACGGATATCAGGGCCTTGGGGGAGTGCTCCCTTATGTGCCTTATCATGCGCAAGACCTTCCCCGGGCGCATGGGCGCCAGGTGGACGGCTACCTCGCTCGTCAGCCAGGAATCAGGTATTATCTTAACGCCTATCCTGGCCCCAGCGCCCAGCTGGGCCTTCAGGTATCTGGCGTTCCAGCGCTCATCGTAGACTATGTGGAAGCGTGTTGAAGGCATGTCAAACCTCTTTATCCCGCTCATGGGGAAGGGCCTGAGGACCTCTGGGAAGCTGAAATCACGCCCTATTGCCGTCACAAGCCTCACCTTGCGGTAGACCGTCCTGGCAGCCAGCGCCGCATAGAGGGCCCCTCCCCCCGGCTGGAAGTTGGAGCCCTTTGGCCCCTCAACCATGTCCATGGAGACGTGCCCCACGAACAGTATGGGCCTCTCGCTCATCCTCCCTCTGGGAGACGGATGCCCTCGGGCGGGAAAAAGCCTTCCCGGGAAGGCTTTTAAAGGCCCTATAATTACTGAACAGGCTGGGCGAGTTGGCCGTAATATTTGGCTGCGTCCTGGAGGAGGAGCGTGCCCCTGAGCTGGCGGCGGGAGCCCTGCTTAAAGCTTCTTTCGTGGGCCACGATTCCTCAGGGCTCGCTGCCGTCACGCCAGATGGCCTAAAGGTCCTGAAGGACGCCAAGAAGGCCCCCGAGTTCCTCGAGGGCCTTGACCTATCGGGCACGAGGGCCAAGGCGTGCATAGGGCACCTGAGGTGGGCCACCCACGGGGCGCCCTACACGGCCAACACGCACCCCCTGACTGACTGCAGGGGCCGCTTGGCCGTGGTCCACAACGGCATAGTTGAGAACTTCTCGGCCCTCAGGGAGGAGCTCTCCTCATCAGGGCACAGGTTCTCTTCCAAGACGGACAGCGAGGTCTTGGCGCACCTAGTCGAAGAAGGTCTTTCAAAGGGCCTGGCCTTCCCGGAGGCCGTCAGGGAAGCCCTGGCGAAGGCGGAAGGCTCGATAGCATCGGCCTTCTTGTGCTCCGAGGAGCTAGATACCGTCATCTGTGCCTGCAAGAACTCAAGGCTGTTCCTGGCCAAGGGGCCGGAGGGCGCCTTCTGTTCTTCCGAGCTGTGCTGCCTCCACGGCCTCTCGGGCCGATACGTGGAACTTGGCCCAGGTGAGCTGGCCATCTTGAGGCCCGATGGATTCTCCATCATGGACCTCGGGACCCTCAAGCCCGTGGAGAAGGAAGCCAGGCCGCTGCCCTCCGGCCTTGAGGAAGCCAGGAAGATAGGGCACGAGCACATGGTCCTCAGGGAGATATGGGAGCAGGTCTGGAAGCTGGCCGACACGCTCAGGCTCCAGAGGCCCTACCTGGACCAGATGGCGGCCATGCTGGCCAGCTCCGAGGAGGTGTTCCTGGTTGGGGAAGGCTCTTCTTACAACGCCTGCCTGGCCGCCAGCTACATGTTCTCCATGATAGCCTATAGGGCAGCTCATGCCGTCAGGCTCGGGGACTTCCTAGAGCATTACGGCGAAGCCCTCAGCACCGGGACCACGGTCCTCATAGTGGACGAGAAGGGCGATGGGCCAGAGCTCAGGCGTGTCGTCAGGGCGGCCAGGGGAAGAGGGGCTTCCGTCCTGGGCATAACGAACGTCCTGGGCTCCTTCCTGACCAAGATGGCCAGGGTCTACTTGTGCCAGCACTCCGGCCCACCGCTCGGCATGAGGCCCCTGAGGACCTTCACGGCGCAATCGCTCGTCCTTGCCCAGCTGGCCCTCAGGATGGCCGAGCTCAGGGGCAAGATAGGCCACGTGGAGCTCGAGGAATGCCTCGAGGCCCTGTCGTCCGTCCCGTCTTTGGTCAAAAAAGCCCTTGAGGCCAACTCGGCCAGGGCCAGGGAGGTGGCCAGGAAATACGCCGATAGGGGCTTCTTCTTCGTCCTGGGGCGTGGCATAGGCTATCCGACGGCCATGGAGGGCGTCCAAGAGCTGGCCGAGGTGGCCGGCGTGGCCGGCCTTTCCTACCCGGCTGGCGAATCCAAGCACGGCCCCATAAGCCTGGTCGAAGAAGGCTTCCCCGTCATATTCATATGCCAGAAGGACGAGACGCACGACGACATAATAGGGAACATAATGGAGATGAAGGCCAGGGGGGCCAAGATAATATCCGTGGCAGAGGAAGGCGACAGCGAGGTCGAGGAGCTCTCAGACGACGTGCTGCCCGTCCCAGAGGAGGTCATGCCCATCTTGACGCCCGTGGTCTTCTCGGCCCCCCTCCAGCTCTTCGCCTACTACAGCGCCCTGGCCAGGGGGATCGACCCGGACGCCAGGATGAAGGCTTAAGCACGGGCCAGGACGAGCTTCTCGTGGACAGAATCGACCTCTATTATGCGGCACCCTTCTATGCGCTTCTCCTCCCCTATGACGGACCTCAAGACCACGGAGGAGCCTTCTTCCCTGGCGTAAATTATGTCCTCGGCCACCACACGCCCGTCAAGCACGACCTTGAACTCGCACATGCCTTTTCCCCGGCCTCCAGCGGGCCGGGGCAGATAAGCCTTCACAGCCTTATGCCCAGCCCCCTCACGAGGACCCTCAGGGCCCTCTCGCTCGCCTCCCTGTCGTTCACGGGGCTGGAGCAGACGCCCAGGAGGCAGGCACCTTCCATGCCTTTCTCGGCTGCCAGAGCCGGTATGAGGCCCGTTGCACCTACTATGCGGGTCGGCGGCATGGGCTTGGCCCCTGCCTCCATGAACTTCTTCCCCAATTCCTCGGATGCGTAGGCCACCAACACCCCGTCGGACGAGCCCGGGACGAGGAAGCCCCCGACGCCTACGACTCCCTTGACCCCGAGGCGTGAGGCCAGGGCCACGACTTCCTCGCAGAGCTCGTAGTGGGCCGTGCTCTCCTCCTGGGGCGGCTGGGCGTCCCCGGTCAGTATGACGAGGTCAAGGCCAGCCCCGCGGGCAGCGTAGAACCTATACATGGGGAGCCTGCATATGCCGTCCTCTACGACTACGTAATCGGGCAAGAAGGGCGATATCATGTAGGCCACCAACTTGGCCCCAAGGGCCTTGATGAGGGCCTTGGCCACGTTAACGCCCACGTTCCCTATGCCCGGCAGGCCCTCTATGAGATAGGGGTCCTTGAGGGATGGCTTCTGGACGATCTCCACCAGCGTCTTCTCCATGCCCGCCGACCTGGGAGGGAGGTCCTTATAGCCTTTCTCCGTCAGTTAAAAACGCCCGGGCGCTCCCATTCCTCCGGCCTCTTGACGTTCTCCAAGACTTCTGAAACTGCCTTCTTGACGCCCTCGAAGAACTCGGGGCTCGCCCTCCTGAGCCTCAGTATGGCTTCCCTATAATCGCCCGTGAAGTAGAAGATTATGTCGGATGGGTCCTCACATAGGCTTATCGTGCATAAGTCGTCGTAGTCCAGCTTCCCCTCGTTTACCATTTCGAAGAGCCACCTGTAGCCGTCCTCAAAAGCCCTGCTCGCCTGCTCCCTTATCTTCCTGATGGCTTTCTCTTTCAAATCCTCCAAATTGGAGCCCCTTCACCACTCGGCCAGATCAATTTATAAGTCTTGTGGGAAATCACGGGCCAGCCGATAACCTTAATTCCCCGGGCCACGTGCCTGGCCGGGAGATGGAGATGGCGGATGAGGTGACCGTGAGGCTCCTATCAGACGGCCGTTTCACGCTCCCGAAGTCCCTCCTGGTCTACGGGAAATACTTCGGCGAGGTATATGAGGCAGCCCTCAAGCCCATGTTGATAATATCGGAGGGCAAGAAGATACTGGTCGACACGGGCCTTGGCGAGCTCCCCGAGAAGCACGCAAGGTTCCACAAGATCATAAGGAAGCCGGGCGAGGGCCTCGAGGACCAGCTCAAGGCCCTGGGCATGGGGCCGGAGGACATAGACATAGTGGTCAACACGCACCTCCACTTCGACCACTGCGGTAAGAACGCCCTGTTCGAGAACGCAGAATTCTACGTCCAGGTGAGCGAGCTAAGGTATGCTTATGCGCCCGACAGGTTCATGAAGAACGCATACGTCAGGGAGTTCTTCGACGTGGGCGTTAAAT
>CAZVRS010000084.1:0-4429 GCA_964630115.1 uncultured Candidatus Bathyarchaeia archaeon
ATGATTTAAAAATATTTATGATTTCAAAAAAAGCGAAAAATTTTTATTAAATGAGGTGAGAGGCATCCCCTATGATCTTTACCTCCTGCTACCCCCGATTCACATATTCAGAAGGTCCTCCACTCTTTTTTCATCATGAATTCCACATCTCACCCGCCCTCTCCCTTTTTCAATTTAAGATGACCGCATCAACCGGGCAGCGCCTCCTTCGGTTGTAGATGAACTTCTCTTGTTTTCTCCCTTATTTTCAGTGCTAAATCAGCAAGTTCCTTTCTCGATAAGGGTTTCGGTGATATTCTTTGCCCGTTTTCATATATTTTCATCGCTAAATTTCTGAATATATCAGCAATCTCACAGTTTGGTTTGAACTCTATTACCGTCTTCGCATACAACTCACACTCCGTTATCGTCTTATCATAAGGAATTGCACCAACTACATCAGAACCGACATTTTTAGCGAACTCTCTTACGAGTGAGATGTCGTCGAGCAGACCACGAACATTGTATATGATGCCTCCGAGCGGAGAACCTCCTCTGGATGCGTGGCGTGCGATGCCTTTGCATATATTATTCGCTGCGTATATCGCAAGATAGTCAGCGGAAGTGATTATATAGACTTCATCTGCAAGTCCTCTGCGCAGAGGAATGCCGAAACCTCCACACACTATATCGCCAAGCACATCGTAAATCACCACATCTAAGTCAAATGCTTCATAAACACCCAATTTCTTCAATAACTCCACCGCCACAATCACTCCTCTTCCCGCACAGCCGATTGCAGGCTCCGGTCCGCCCGCCTCAACGCACAGAACGCCCTTGTAGCCCTCTTTTACAATTTCATCAATCTCTATTTTCTTTCCTTCCACCAATTCCGTGAGACCGAGCTTCATCACGCCCTTCTCCCTCAAGACATCCAGAACCGTCGGAATCTCCTCCTCACCTCGCAGATTGCGTGTGCAGTCCGCCTTCGGGTCGCATCCAACCATCATCACATTCATGCCTTGCTCCGCATAAGCAGCCGCTATGTTCGACGCTATCGTTGATTTTCCTATGCCTCCCTTTCCATAAAACGCTATCTGTCTTATTCTCTTAGCCATTTCCATCACCATTTACCCTTTCTCCACGCCTTCTCTTCATTTTCAACATATTTTCAACAATTATTCTGCCAAATAATTGTGAATTACAGCATTTATTATGCTCTCAATAATATTAACTGTCCCTCTGAAACCTGCGAAAGGTGTATCTGATATTGTTACCTCATCTATCACAGGATAAAACATTCTTATCAAAGGCGCCCTCAATTCCCAAGCAATTTTCTTCTCAAACGAAGTGCCGAAGAGCAATTCCACTTCACTCGCTTTTATCCGCTCGCTCATCTCAAACCTGTCCGGTTCTATCAGAACGCACTCCGCATATTCTTTCGCTTCTGACAGCATCTCATTCGTGTGATGATTTTGCGATGTCAGCGCAAGCACCTCAACATTCATACAAACTTCCTCACTTAAGAATTGAGCAAGGTCAAAAGCACGACCAGCATCACCAATAACGGCGATAGATGCATCGTAAATTCCCTGAAGAAAGAGAAATACTCGTTCTATCCTTTCCTTAACATACTCTTCTTCAACCTGAATTGCATTCTCGTTCAATTCAATGTCCAACCCTTCAGCAATCCGCTCAAGAAACACCCTGCTCTTTCTCAAGCCGTATGGATAAGGCACGACAACAAATGGCATGTCAAAACGCTCTTCCATCGCCTCCGCACATTTCAGACCGTCGCCTCCCAGCACAACATTCAACGAGGCTCTCGGCGCATTCTTTATCTCGTTGAAGGATGCATTTGTAAGCACAGCGTTCACAGAAACACCTTGCGTGTGGAGCATCCGCTCTATTTCCTGGATGTCGGCAAGCGCTCTGGGGTCGTCCCGCTTGAAACCGAGAATATTCACCGTTTTCTCCGCTCCTCTATCTGTCTTTGCTGCACCGTCCATAAATTTCGTCAGCTCGGCGAGCGCCTCTTCGTAGCCGAGCCATGCCGGACCTTCGTAACCGCCCGTGCTGAATGTGAGAATTTCTGCGGGAATCTTGTCCTTGAGCGCTTGAGCGACACCTTCAACATCATCACCCATAATTGCTGGCGCACTGCAGTTCATAACTGCGATGAGTGCGGGTTTGAAGTTGAAATATGAGAGACCTATCGCTGCGGAGAGGCGACCTTCCGCACCGTAGACCATGTCTTGCGCACGCACTCCACTGCTCACAATTCTGATGTCGTTCTGGTGCGAGCCGAGCGCTCTCAGGAGAAGAATGCCACAGTGGCATCCCGGTCTCGCATGGATCACGCCGACTGCATCCTTTATTCCGCATATCGCTCGCATCACTCCCACTAATTTGCAGTCCTGCGGAGGGTCATATGGTATCTCAGATGCTCCCGTCCTTCCTCTTACCCTCTCTCTTGCTCTTTTTATGCTTCCTTCATGTTGCATTTCAAACCCCCTCTTCTCTCCTCTACCGCTCACTGTCAAGCGTTTTCCTCCTCAAGCCCCCTCAAGCACCTTTACTTTGTCTCCAAACGCACCTTCACGCACAATCTTGAACATATCCGCAAGTTTCGCCCATTGTGGCGTCAAATTCGCTCGTTTTCTGTCATATTCAAGTAAAGAGAGCAAAGGAGAGCGTTTTCTCTGTCTCAAAGCCTTTCTCATTTGCATGGCGAGCTCTATTGGACACTCAAATCCCACTCTTTGGTTGTGAATCATGAATTTCATCGCATCAAAAGTCTTTATACCCTCCCTATTATATGTGTGAATCGGGTTTGTCAGCGAAGAGACAACTGCTATATCCGTATTCGTGCGTTTCATCGCCTCAATCTCCTCATCAATTGTCGGATTGACAAGAATTTCAGGGTCAGAGCCATACCTCCTCGCAAATTCTATGGACATATTCATCAATTCTTTTATCGCTCCCTTTGAAAGTGTGCGTTCCAAGCCAAGCGTTCTGAATATAATAAGAGATGCTTTCATCCTTAAATCACGCAGTAGCATGACTTCAAGACTGTGGAGACCTCCCATTCCCACATAGGCGACCCTCTTCCCTTCAACTTCCCGCCTCGCTTTCGCAAGTTTCTCCTCTTCAATCTTTTTCCTGCGTGAAATCACTTCCTCAGCCTCTCCCTCCTTCCCCAAGCGTCTCGCAATCTCCATGAAAACTCTTGCGCTCCCCTCAATACCGTAAGGACTTAATGCCTCCGCATCCAATTCATCGCCGAAGCTGACGATTGCGTAGTAGTCAATACCCAGTCGTTCTTTCATCAATTTCGCCCATGCCATTGG
This sequence comes from uncultured Candidatus Bathyarchaeia archaeon, assembly GCA_964630115.1. Taxonomy (GTDB): domain Archaea; phylum Thermoproteota; class Bathyarchaeia; order EX4484-135; family EX4484-135; genus EX4484-135. Next base: position 3,330 of record CAZVRS010000084.1, read on the forward strand.
ATAGTCCGTTATTGTGAGCGTTGCAGCACGCAAATCATACAAATCCTTCACAGTCGTGTCGTCAAAACACACCTTATTTATCTTTATTCCAATTTCGTTAAGTATAGAAGCCATCTCAGCAACCTTCAAACCCGCTCCATGTATGGGAAATGTCACGATATTCACACTTCCGTCATTTGCACACGCACATTCTTCCTCTCTGCATAGCATCTGGTCAGCAATCGCATATAGTGCATCCTGATAGCCGACAGGTCTCGCCCTCTCCACAAAATCGCCCGTTGTGTAGACAACTTCGCACCCCACTTCGCCACGCTCCTTTACATCCTCAATGACCGCACGCAAGTCATCACCAATCAAATCGCTCGGACATGTGGAAATCACGAGAATGAGATTCGGACGATATTTCACATAAGTCTCCACAATTCCTCGCCTCAGCCGCTCCTCGCCTCCATACACGACCTCCAAGTCCGTCATATTAGTGCAAGGCGTCTCGTAAAACGGGGCATAAGGTCTGAATGGGTTTATTTTCCGCTGAAATGAACAGCCTATAGGTCCGTGAATGAGCGGAACTGCATCCTTTATTGCATCCGCTACCATCAATGCTCCTGCAACTTTACCCGGTATCGCTGTTATTCCATGCAAAGGTAGCATGCTATACGCATTTATAAGCAATTTCATTCCGCTTTCTCACCCCTCCTTACTACTACTTCTAGCGTTCGCCTCATTCCTCTTTTGAGACCAGTCCCGTCCATTTTGTGCCGCATTCGCACGCGGTATGCAAATAGAATCCCCCTCCCGCTCCCTCAGGCACGGCGACATGACCTTACCACCATGTATAATTAACTTCTTACAATTTAAATATATTTAACGAGTTAGTGTCAAAGCAAGACGATTTGAACCGCTTAACTCCCTCTCCGTTGCCACTTCCTCATCGCCTTAGTCTCCGCAGCTCCCCCTACCCTGTCTTCTTCCTCATTCCCCGCATGACATTTGAATGAGATGCGAGCAGCTTCGCCAGAGGTGAGAAGGTATGATGGCTCTCAAACCATTCATTAAGAAGAAGCAAAAGTGGTGCACTGAAGATGCTGCTGTGCTTATGA
>CAZVRS010000085.1:0-4419 GCA_964630115.1 uncultured Candidatus Bathyarchaeia archaeon
CATAGCGTTCTGCGCCGTCATGGCCATAGGGGCCTGGATAGGCTGGACCATGGCCACCACCCCGCCGCCGGCACCCATAGAAGAGCTTGAGGAAGAGCTGAAGGGAGAAGAGAAGGAGGAAAAGAAGGAAGAAGGGGAAGAGAAGAAGGAAGAAAAAGGGGAGGAGAAGTAGCCCCGTATGGCCATCCCACCTGACGCATCTTTTTTATCATGGACGTTATGGGCAGCCAGGTTTTCCCTATGCTCAGCCGCCCTGGCAGCCGCATCCCTGTTCGACCTTAGGGACAGGGAGGTTCCAGATGCCCTCTGGGCCCTGGCAATTCCTCCCCTGGCCTTTCTGACCGCCCTCTGGCTCCTGGAGAACCCGGGGCTGGCCCCGGTGGCCCTCCTGTCCATCTTATTGGCCGTCCTGCTGGCCGGCCTCATCTACTACACGGGCCTGATGGGAGGTGCCGATGCCAAGGCCTTGGTGCTCGTGGCCCTGGCCTGCCCCCTCAAGGGCCCCTGGGCCATCTTGACCGGCCATCCTTTCACGCCCCTGGCCACGTTCTCAAACGCCCTGCTCCTCTCGGCCCTCACGTCGGTTTGCCTGCTGGCCAAGAACCTGGCCTGGAAGGCCAGGACGGGCCTGCCCTTGTTTGAGGGCCTCAGGGCCCCGTTGGCCGTCAAGGCCCTGGTCCTGCTGACGGGCTTCAAGATGAGGACCCGTGATGTCCTTGAGGGGCGAAGGCACGTGTTCCCCCTGGAGGCGGTGCGTGAGGATGGCTCAAGGGAGCTCTCCCCGGCCCTTAAGGTAGATGCCCTCTACGAGAGGCTTGGCGAGCTGAGGGAAGCCGGTGACCCCGCCCTCCTGCCAGAATACATATGGGTTTCCCCCGGCTTGCCCATGGTGGCCTTCCTGACGGCAGGCTTCATCATGGCTTTCTTCTTGGGGGACATCCTCTTCTCGGCCATCCTGGCCTTAATAGAGGTCCTGTTGGCCTAGGGGGGCCAAGGCGGCTTTTTGCCGAGCTCCCTGAAAGCTTCCTCGACCATCTTCTTCATGAGGATGGAATCCCTGTCCAGGACCGGGCTCTCGCTTATGATCACGGGCCTCAGGTCCATCTCGGCTATCAGCTCCGCAAAGGGCTTGAAATCCGGCCCGTAGCCGGGCTCGGACATGGTGTGGTGCCTCACCTCGCCCTTGGCCGAGAACTCCACGGGCGTGTAATGGACGTGCAGGTTGACCATGATGTCCGTGCCCAACCGGCCCTCTATGGCCTCTAGGACGGCCCTGTAGTCGTCCTTGGTCCTTATGGAGCCCCTGCCGTCCCTGGCGTGTAGGTGGGCCCAATCTATCACGGGCCTGCAGTTCTCGACTTCCTCGCAGAGCCTCAGTATCTCCTCCAGGCTGCCGAGCTGGGTGGGCTTGCCCGTGGTCTCCGGGCCAAGGTATGGCAGCTTCCCGCTCACGGTGGAGGCCTCGTCCAAGACGGTCCTAAGGGCCCTTATGCAGTCCTCAAGGGCCTTGGCGGGCTCCTTGCCCTTGTAGAAGCCGGGGTGGAAGACCACTATGTAGGCCCCCATGATGCTGGCGTATTCCAGGCACACGAGCAACCTCTTTATGCTCTGGTCCAGCTTCTCCCCGTCCGCACAGAGGTTTATGAAGTAGGAGGCATGCATGGACAACAGCACGTCATACTTAGATGCCTCCTCCCGCAGCTTAACGGCCTCATCCTCCTTAATCCCGGGCTTGACGCCCCACCTGACGGCCTGGAACTCAAAGGCATCCAGCCCCTCGCCCCTCAGATACCTCGGGACCTCGTGTGCCTTCCCCCTGAAGCCCACGGGCTTGCCAGCAGGTCCGAACCTCGGCCTGTCGGCCAAGCTCCCACTCCCTTTAAGACGGCCCCCGGAGCCCCTTAACGCCTCCTCTTAAGCACGGGCGGCCTGCGGTAGAGCAGGGCCGAGAGGCCGGAAGCCCAGGCCACTAGGTTCTGGAGGAAGGCATATTTGTAGAGCGGGTCGGCTTCCCTCAGGGCCTTGGCCAGGGCCCTCACGGCGTTGTTCATCTTGATGGAGTTCTCAACGAGCCATTCAACGGCCTTGCTGAACTTCTCGACGGCCGTCAGCTTATCCACCAGGCCCGAGATGCCCATTATGAGCCAGCGGAAGGGAGGGAAGGCCTTCAGGAGCGAGCCCGATAGCTCAAAGGCCTCTGGCCAGTAGAAGGTCAGCAGGGCCACCAGGACGGCCATGGAGAGGCCCAGGAGGACCACCGACAAGCCCTTGAGGGCCGATAGGCCGAGGTAGCCGATCCTCCTGGCCAAATCGGCCGTAAGGGGGCGCTTCCCCTTGGCCCTCCGGGCCCTGCGTGCCCTCCTGCCCCCGGCGGCCTCCCTGGGTGCCACCAGGAAGCTCCTGGTAAGGTGGACCAGGCTGAAGGTGAGGACCAAGGTGACCAAGAGGGGGACGAAGAACGTCCAGAGGCCCAGCCTCCAGACCAGATAGACGTCCTCGAGGCCAGCCGACTTAAAGCCGTAATGGACTATGGCCAACTCCACCAACGAGCCCAAGGCCAGGTAGGCCAGCACGAGCAGCACGGCCCTCGGCTCCCTCAGCCTCAGGGGCAGCACCCTGGCGGAGCTCAAGCCCCGGCCCCCTCACCTCACGTAGGGCGATGGGAACTCGTGCCCGCACCTCGGGCACTTCACCATGGAGCACTGGACGAGCGAGGGGCAGCCCATGCATGCGAACGCCCTGGCGTAAGATAGGTCGAACCTGAAGCCGCACCTGGGGCAGGTGACCAGCCTCTTGCCGCCCGTCCTCCTGGACCTCCTCGTCTTCCGCCACCCCTCCGTCCGTGTCCTTCACGTTCTAAAAGGTTGCCCCCGACCTAACCTCGGTGCGCAGGGCTTGGGGGCCAGGGAGTTGGTCATACCCACTAACTGCACGGCCATAGACGAGCTGTTGGAAGGCGGCCTCAGGTCGGGCGAGCTGCTGCTCATCTACGGCGAGGCCGAGACGGGCAAGTCCACGCTTGCCCTCCAGCTGGCCTTGAACTGCTCCTTGATGGGCCACAAGGCCCTCTTCGTGGATTGCGAGGGGACCTTGAGGGCCGAGAAGATAATGGCCATGTCGGGCCAAGAGCCAGATGCGCTGGACAAGTTGACCATAGCCAGGCCCTCTGGCCCCGAGGAGCTCGGCCAGCTCCTGGATCGCCTGGGCCAGCTGGCCGAGGCGGGCCTGGCCTTGGTGGCCATAGATACCATGACGACCTTCTACAGGCTCAGGCTGGCTGAGGGAGCTCCTCCCTTCGAGCTCAACAGGGAGCTCAGCTTCCAGGTCGCCTCCTTGGCCGAGGTAGCCCACGAGAAAGGGCTTGCGGTGGTCATAACGAGCCAGGTCAGGGCCAGGCCCGGCCAGGGGGCAGGTGAGGAAGCTCTTGAACCGGTTGCGAACAGGGTCCTAAGGTATTGGGCCGATCTGGTGCTCAGGCTCAAGCTGACGGGCAGGCCGGGCCTCAGGATGGCGGTCCTGGAGAAGGGGAGGGGCCTTAAAAGGCCGAGGCCCCCCAGGTTCTTCAGGATAAGCGAGGAGGGGATAGTAGATGCCTTTTGACCTGTTGGGCGTGGTCCAGAGGTCCCTAATCTACATCCTGCCGGCTTACTTCGCCAACGGAGCCCCCGTCCTCTTCGGCGGAGGGAGGCCGATAGACGGCGGGAGGCTCTTCCGGGACGGCAGGCCCATCCTCGGGCCGAGGAAGACCGTCAGGGGCTTCGCATCGGGCGTCGTGGCCGGAACCATAACGGGCCTCCTCCTGGGCCTCGCAGGCATAGGAGGGCCGCTCCCCGGTGCCGTCCTCCTGGGCTTCCTCATGGGCCTTGGGGCCATGCTGGGCGACCTAGCTGGCTCCTTCCTGAAGAGGCGCTTGAACAGGCCCCCCGGGGCACCCGCCCCCTTGCTCGACCAATTAGATTTCGTCCTGGGGGCCCTCCTGTTCTCCCTGCCCTACAGGCCTCCGAGCTTGGACGTGTTGGCCTGCGTGCTCGTCCTGACGCCCGTGATACACTTGGCCACGAACTTCGGGGCCTACAAGCTGGGCCTGAAGAAGGAGCCCTGGTGAGCCCCGGCCTCACCCCTGCCTTATCGTCAACCTCTTATGGGCCAGCTGCCATCACCGTGCGGTGGTAAGATGGCGGAGGTTCCGGGCTTCCTCATAACGGACATAGATGACGAGACGCTCTCCAAGATGGCCAAGGTCGTGGCCAAGTGCATGAACATGCGTGAGGGCGAATCGGCGTGGATAAGGTCGGGCCTGCACACCTGGCGCTTCGCCGAGCACATCAGGTATGAGCTGTTCATGCGGGGCGTCACGAGCGTGGCCACCTTCTCCAGCGATTGGTTCGTCGAGAGGGCCTACAAGGACGTGCCCAAGGA
>CAZVRS010000086.1:0-2416 GCA_964630115.1 uncultured Candidatus Bathyarchaeia archaeon
GCCTCCCGTCCTCAAGGCCGAAGACGCTGAAGCTCCGGGTCCCCGGGTCGATCCCTATGCTCCTGACCAGGCCCGTCCACCTCGGCTTGCCGGGGCGGGCAAACGCCTTAAGGCACACGAGGCAAAGGCCGACTGCCTTGAAGGTGGCCGTCTACTACGGACCAGGCGACATAAGGCTGGAGGAGAGGCCGAGGCCCACCGTCGGGCCCAGGGACATACTGGTCCAGATGGAGGCCTGCGGCATATGCGGTTCCGACCTCATGGATTGGTATCTGGTCCCGAGGGCACCGCTCGTGCTGGGCCACGAGCCCACGGGTATCGTGGTCGAGGTCGGCCGTGAGGTCGAGGGCTTCCAGGAGGGCGATAGGGTCTTCGCACACCACCACGTTTCCTGCATGACGTGCCGCTTCTGCCGGAGGGGGCAGTTCACACTTTGCCCTTCCTTCAGGAAGACGCACCTCGACCCGGGCGGCTTCGCCGAGTTCTTCAGGGTCCCCGAGCCGAACCTCATGTTCGACACCTTCAGGCTGCCCGATGGCCTCTCCTTCGAGCTGGGGACGCTCATAGAGCCTTTGGCCTGCTGCCTGAGGGCCGTCAGGAAGGCCAAAATAGGCCTGGAGGACCACGTGGCCATAGTGGGTGCTGGCCCGTCGGGCCTCATGATAGCCCTCCTTTGCCAGCTGGCGGGTGCGACGGCCGTGGCCATATCCGACCTGGTGCCCTACAGGCTCGAGAAGGCCCGTGAGCTGGGCATAAGGACCGTCGTGGACGCCAGGGAAGAAGAGCTGGCCGATGCCGTCAGGGCCGAGACGGACGGCCTCGGTGCCGACGTGGTCTTCGTGACCGCACCTTCCAAGGCCGCCTTAGAGGCTGGCCTTAAGGCCCTAAGGCGTGGCGGGACGCTCCTGGTGTTCGCTCCCACGGCCCCCGAGGTCGAATGGGCCATAAGGCCTAACAGGGTGTTCTTCGATGAGCTGACCATAACGGCATCATACTCGACCACGCACCTGGAGACCAGGGACGCCATGTCCATCCTCCTGGCCCACAAGGAGCTCTTCGGGAAGCTGATAACGCACTTCTTCAGCCTGGACCGCATATCAGATGCGTTCAGGCTGGCCAAGGAGAGCAAGGAATGCCTCAAGGTCGTGGTTAAGGCCCGGTAGGCCGGGGCTTACCTCGGGCGTGTTTTTAAGCTGGCGGCATGCTACGGCCTGGAAGGTGGTGTAGCCTGGGCGAGGAAGGGAAGGAAGGACGCATGCTGATGGCCGTCCTCTACGGCCCGGGCGACCTAAGGCTCGAGGAAAGGCCCATCCCCGAGCCTGGACCTGGAGAGGTAGTGGCCAGGGTGAGGGCCGCCACGACCTGCGGGACGGACGTGAAGATGTTCACCCGCCCTTACGTGAGCAGCGTCATAAGGCTGCCGAGCCCCTTCGGCCACGAGTGGGCTGGAGAGGTAGTGGCTGTCGGGCCGGGCGTCGAGGGCTGGCAGATCGGGGACCGGATAAGGGCGGGCAACTCAGCACCCTGCCTCACGTGCCGCTTCTGCCGGAGGGGCCTCCAGAACCTATGCGAAAACCGGATGTGGCTCTGGGGGGCCTTCTCGGAATACATAAGGGTCCCCGAGAGGTTCCTGAAGGTGAACGCACAGAAGATACCGGACGGCCTCCCCTACGAGGAGGCAGCCATAACGGAGCCCCTTGCCTGCGTCCTGCACGGGGCCGTCAAGGCAGGGATAAGGCCGGGCGACGTGGTGGCCATCATAGGCTCGGGCCCCATAGGCATACTGCACGCCCAGGTGGCCAAGCACCTCGGGGCCGTGAAGGTCATAATTTGCGATTTGATAGAGGACAGGCTGAGGGTCGCCAGGTCCGTTGGGGCCGACGTGGCCGTCAACGTGCGTGAGGAAGACCCGGCCGATGTCGTTAAGGCCGAGACGGACGGCCTCGGTGCCGACGTGGTCATAGAAGCCGTCGGGACGCCGAGGACGTGGGAGAAGGCCTTCGAGCTCGTGAGGAAGGGCGGGACGGTCCTCGAGTTCGGGGGCTGTCCTCCCGGGACGACCGTGACGGTCAACACGGAGTTCCTCCACTACGGCGAGGTGACGGTCATGGGGGCCTTCCACGCCACCCCCAGGGACTTCGAGGTCGCCTTATCCATGATAGCTTCCCGCACGGTCGATGTCAGGCCCTTGATAACGAGCCGCAGGCCCCTGGAGGACATCCACGAGGTCTTCAGGAGCCTGGTCGAGGAGAAGAAGGACTTAAAGGTGGCCATAATACCTTGAGCCACGGGCCCGTGATGTAGCCGGATTGGCCGAGGCCCTGAGGGCCGTGCGGAACAGGGCCGGAATGCTGAGGCCCACTTTTAGATTTCTGGATACCCAGCGTCCTCAAAGAACTTAATAACGTCTTGGACG
>CAZVRS010000086.1:2516-4308 GCA_964630115.1 uncultured Candidatus Bathyarchaeia archaeon
CTTTTAGATTTCTGGATACCCAGCGTCCTCAAAGAACTTAATAACGTCTTGGACGAATTTTTCACATGCCTCCGCATCGATGGGAGGTTCTACACGTCTGTATAATACCGGTTGGTCGGGTTCACCCCAGAACTTCAGGCCGTGAAGTCGGCTCAACTCTCTTATACGCCTCTTCTCCTCCGGCGATACACTGATAAAACCTAATCCATAAGGTGTCGTTGTAATCCGTTAGCCCAGGCATGAATATTAGGTATGCGTAGCGACCCACACATAAGATGCCTGACGGAGATTGATACTTTACCAAGAAGACGTAGTATAAATTGCTGAAGGTTACCTCAGCTCCTCTTTCAAGCCACTCTTTAACCCGATGATATGCCGTGTAAACTGTTATGGGCTTTTCGCCTCTCTCTGTAACCGCCTTATGTTTAAAATCGTCTAACGGTAGAAAGTCCTCCCTGCTGAGTATAGTATCTACAATGCTTATGAAGTTCTCCGGGGTGGTGGCAGAAGCTGATGCATCAAACTCTCTTCGTCCAGGGAAATTTAATAAGGTCCATGCCTTGGCTTCCCAAGGCTTTATTTTACGTTCCCTTTTATACTGTTCGGTTATTTCATCTGAGATGTCACGGACTCTGTAAATTTTCATACTCCTCACCGCACCTTCATGATGGGGAGTGGCTCTTGTGATAAAAGTTTAACGGCGAGGCCAAGTTAACTGCTGAGGCTCCTGAGGGCTTCCTTAAGCATGCCTATGTGCTCGTAGAGGGCAGCTTCTCCCTCCGGCTTGAGGACCACGAGCGTCAGGGGCCTTATCCTCGTGAGCACCTTCCTGATCCTCACGTATCCTGCTTCCTCCAGCTTCTTAAGGTGGCTGCCGAGGTTCCCTGGCGTAAGGCCGAGGGCCTTCTGGAGCTCGGAGAAATACATCTTACGCCTCACGGCTAGGAGGAGCATTATGGCTAGCCTGATCGGGCTAGCCAGGACCGGGTCAGAACGGGCCAGCTTCCTCAGGGCCTCAGCCACGTCGGCCAAGGCGTCTTAGCCCTCCTGGCCAGCCAGCAGGGCCTCGGCCCTCCTGTAGAACCTGAGGCCAGCCCAGAAGTAGGTGGCCAGGACAGCTGCCACGGCCACGGCGAAGGGTGCCCAGCTCGAGATGAGGGCAGCCAGCAGGGCGAGGGGCGAGCAGGCCATGAGCGCCAAGGCCACGTAGAGCGTCTCCCTCCTCCCGCCGCCCGGCCTCAGGTAGGTTATGAGGTTCCCGAGCCCGACGCAAGCCGTGTAGAGGGCCCATAGGGCCCCGGGGCGGGCCCAGAAGAAGCCGAAGCCCAGGAAGCCCCATAGGCCCAGGGAGCCTGCCCAGCCGATCATCAACACCAAGTTGGCCTTGCCCATTTGCTTCCGGAGGCGTTCCCTTTCCTCAGGAGGCTTCTGGGCCAGCGTGAAATATCCGACCCTGGCCCAGCTCCTCCCGCTCACTACCACGGCCGTGCCTATGGCGGCCATCCATATCAGGCCTATGACGGGCCCTATGGGCAGGCCCACGAGCTTGCAGAACGGTTCCGCTAGGAAGCTCGCTATGGCGCCGAGGGCCACGGCCAGGCCGAAGGCCACGTAGGTATGGCCAGCAGCCCTCACGTTCAGGTAATGTATGTATCTTTCCACACGCCCCAGCATCTCCAGCAGTTCCCTTGCCTCATCTCCCAAAGCCAGCACCGCCCGCTCCTGGGCCATGAGCGGTATTAGGGTTCTCTTAGCTCTGAGCCACAGAGCTCCAGGGCCATCAGCCTTCCTC
>CAZVRS010000087.1:0-4306 GCA_964630115.1 uncultured Candidatus Bathyarchaeia archaeon
CCACCTTCTCCAGCGATTGGTTCGTCGAGAGGGCCTACAAGGACGTGCCCAAGGAATACTTCGCCATGACGCCCAAGGAGGAGAAGGCCCTGGCGGAAGCCGTTGATGCCGTCATAACGATAGAGCAGCCCTGGGACCCGCTCCTGATGGCCAGGCTGCCCAGGGAGAAGCTGGACGCCCGGACGGCCGGGTTCTACCCGGTCAGGAAGACCATACTGTCCAAGAAGTGGTGCTACGTGGGCTACCCGAGCGAGCCCATGGCCCGCTCCTTCGGCATACCCTACGAGAACCTGAAGAAACTCATAGTGAACGGCATCTTATACGATCAGGAGAAGCTCAGGTCAGATTGCGATAAAGTCGCCGGGGCCCTCAGGGGTGCCGATTGGGTCCACATAACAGATGAGTTCGGGACCGATTTGGAGCTCCGCATAACGGGCCGGAGGATAAACAAGGACGACGCCATAATAAGCGACGAGGACGTGGCGATCGGCGATACGGGCTCGAACCTGCCGGCCGGGGAAGTCTTCATAGCGCCCATAGAGACCGAGGGGGAGGGCAAGCTCTACTGCCCCCTCACGAGGGACAGGTTCACGAGGCGCATCATAAGGGGCGTGGAGCTCTTCTTCAAGGACGGCCGCCTCGTGCTGGACAAGTGCAGGGCAGAGGAGAACGAGGAGGACCTGAAGAAGAGCATAGAGAGCTGCATGAAGATAGATGAGGAAAAGGTCCGCAAGGGCGAGATACCGGAGCTCAGGACCATAAACGTGGCAGAGCTCGGCATAGGGCTCAACATGTCCATAGACAAGGCCATAGGCTACATACTCACGGACGAGAAGATAGGCGGCTCCGTGCACGTGGCCATAGGAGCCAACAAGACCTACGGCGGGACGAGCGAGTCAACGCTCCACTGGGACTTCGTGACGGCCCCCAAGGCCACGGTCGAGGTCATATACATAGATGGCTCCAGCAAGGTGATCATGGAGGAAGGGAAGCTGACCGTATGAGCGTGAGGACGGGCCGGCTGGTCCTCGTCCCCTTCGTGGTAGGGCCGTTGAGCACGAACTGCTACCTGCTCGCTTGCCCGAGGACGGGCTCCGCTGCCGTGGTTGACCCGGGGACTACCTCAAGGGCCGAGCTAGGCCCCATCCTGAGCGAGGCAAGGCGGCTCGGCCTGAGGATAGAACTCGTGCTGAACACGCATGGCCACCCCGACCACGTGGCCGGCGACGGGCCCCTGAGGGACCTCACGGGCGCCAAGGTCCTCATCCACGGGCAAGACGCAGGGCTCCTCCGGGAGCCCCCCTGGCGCTGGCTCTGGCCCGGCCTGAGGCCCCTCGAGCCCGATGGGCTGCTCGAGGACGGCGATGTGGTCCGCCTGGGCGAGCTGGAGCTGGCCGTCATCCACACGCCCGGGCACACGAGGGGGAGCGTGTGCTTCTACCTGGAGCGTGAGGGTATCCTCTTGAGCGGGGACACGCTCTTCGCTGGCTCCATAGGCAGGACGGACCTGCCCGAGTCATCGCACGAGGACATGATGGCCTCCCTGGTCAAGCTCATGGAGCTGCCCGACGAGGTCCAGGTCTATCCAGGCCACGGGCCCCCGACCACCATAGGGCTCGAGAGGCGCAGGAATCCATTCATTAAGATGGCCCTGAGGAGAACGAAGTCGTGAGTGGTAGCCCGGGGGAGATTCGAACTCCCGCCCGGGGGGCCAGAGCCCCCGATGCTTCCGCTACACCACCGGGCTGCCCGGCTGGGACAGGGTCAGGGGCATCTTAAGCGTTTCTCCATGCGGCCCCTTTTGATTGAGCGAAAAGCTTATATATGCCTCCCTCAGGGCCTTATCAAGGGGGAGCTTAGCGGGGAATGAGCTGTATCGAACCTGATGGGTGATGGCTCTACCTGGCTCGTGACTCTGCTGGCTCCCCTGATGGAGGTGGGAAGTTGGCGGTAGAAGCCATGGGCGTCGGGAAGGAGAGGTGCCCCAACTGCGGTAGGCTGGGCACTCTGACCTATGATTACGAGCAGGGCGAGGTGGTCTGCACGGCCTGCGGCTACGTGGTGTCCGAGTATGCGGTGGACCGTGGGCCCGACTACAGGGCCTTCACGCTCGAGGAACGCCGCAAGGTGGTCAGGACGGGGCCCCCGATATCCATAGCCATCCCGGACAAGGGCCTGACGACCAAGATGGACAGGCCCTTGAGGAGCGCCCTGGGAGAGCCCCTCTCGCCCGAGGTCGTGAGGGAGCTCGAGAGGCTGAGGCGCTGGGACGAGCGTGTGAAGAGCCAGGACTCCGAGATAAGGAACCTGGAGCAGGCCTTGGCCACGCTGAAGAAGTTCTGCGAGAAGCTAGTCCTGCCCACCTACGTGAGGGACGAGGCGGCCAGGATATACCGTGAGGCCCTCAGGAAGGGCCTCGTGAGGGGCCGCTCCATAGTGTCCATGGTGGCTGCCTCCCTCTACGCTGCCTGCAGGAAGCTCGGCGTTCCCGTCAGGCTGAAGCAGGTGGCCAAGGTGTCCGTGATGGCCTACGACGAGAGGGGGGAGAGCAAGGCCCTCGAGAACGCCAAGAAGGAAGTGTCCAGGTGCTACAGGCTCATACTCAAGGAGCTGAAGCTGCCCGTCAAGCTAGCCGACCCGACCATATACGTCCACGGCATAGTGGAGAAGGCCCGCCTGCCGAGCGAGGTGGAAGGCATAGCCAGGGACATCATAAGGAGGGCCAAGGAGGCCAGGGCCATAGCCGGCAAGGACCCGCTGGGCGTGGCCGCCGCAGCCGTCTACATAGCCTGCGTCATGCTCGACTACAGGAAGACGCAGAAGGAGATAGCCCGTGTGGCTGGCGTCACGGAGGTGACGATAAGGAACCGATACAAGGAGCTGAGGGAGAAGCTGAACCTCGAGCTGCCCGAATGAGGGGCCCCTAGAAGCCGAGCTTCTTGAACTCGAAGCCCAGCTTGTAGAGGTATCTGAGGGCCGTAGAAGTTATCGATGGTGCGACCAGGAAGCCCCTGACCTTATCTGGCCCGTAGCGCTCTGCCATCTGCTCCACGTATCGCCTCAGTTGGCTGACGGCATCTAGGCCAGCCACCGACCTCTTGAACTCGCACACCACTAGGCGGCCCTCCCTATCACGGGCCAACAGGTCTATGGTCCCGAGGGGGGTCGGGTGCTCCACGTCCACGACCTTCAGGCCCTCCTCAAGCAGGTCCGGGTTCTCCAGGACCTTGCTGACGAGGTCGGCTTCCGTCTTCTCCAACATGAGCTCCTCGGAAGCTATGTTGTTCACGACCAAGAGGGCCAGGACCTTCTCCATGATTATCTTGATGACCTCCCTGGGCCTCTTCCTCACGCTCATCAGGACGGGGAAGCGCCCCTTCCTCGAGTAGTAGAGCCTGCAGCCTGGGGGCTGCCAGTTCCTGGGCTTGTGCTTGTCCCTCTCGTGTATGAGGAGGGTTCCATCTGGCTTGGATATTATGACCCTAAGCCCCCAATCAAGGTGGCTCTTGGCCCTGCCCTCGTATTCTACCTTGCAGAGGGCGTAGAGGACGAAGAACTTTCCCAGGACCTGCGGGAGCTTGCGCTCGGCTTCCTCGCCCTCATAGAACTCGAACTCGGATGGATAGGCGCTCCCCTGGCCTTCTGCCACGTAGGGCACCATGATGTCTCCAGGGGCCTACATTAAAAAGTGCTGGCCGAAGAGGGGAATGACACATAACGCCAAAAAGCGTGTTGACGTTGGCCTTACGTCTGCGCTGGTCGGCGCCCCGTCGTCCTTCAGGCCTTCCTGACCAGTATTATCTCGATGGACGACACGGGCCTCGGTGGATCGCCGACCATCTCCGTGCCTATGTTTATCTTCTCGACCTCGACATCGGTCATCATCCTCTTCACGATCTCGGCCACTGTCACGGCGGTGGATATGGCCCTGCCCCTGGCCTTGAGGGCCACCTTCGTGCTGCCGGCGTTGAACTGCATGGCGACGGCGGCGACGTAGTTCATCGCAGGCTTCCTGCCCACCAATATCGTAGGCACTTCGGTCGCCATTTCCTCCCCACCTTTCAGCGGTTCATAGGAGGGCCGTGAGCACCTAATTAAGTTTTCGTCCCTTCCCCCGCAGGAGGACCTTGAGGGGGATGTCTTGGTAGGTCCCGTCCGGCAGCGTGCGCCTGATGGTGATCGGGAGCAGCTGCCTCTCCAACTCCATGGTGGCTATGAGGACCGGGTCGGGCGGTGCTTCCTCGGGCGGTATGAGTATCGGGGCCCCCATGGCTATCTGGAGCGTCCTGGTCTCGATTATCCTGGC
>CAZVRS010000088.1:0-4269 GCA_964630115.1 uncultured Candidatus Bathyarchaeia archaeon
TGAGTATCGGGGCCCCCATGGCTATCTGGAGCGTCCTGGTCTCGATTATCCTGGCTCTCTCATACTTCGTGAGCTCCGGAGGACCTATGCATACTTCCTTCTCAGCTTCCTCAATCGAACTCACTTGAGGTTTCTCCTCCGCCCGTCTCGGTTTCCTCAGCACCTTCTGCTCCCTTCGGGGGCTTCTTCTCCTTCAGCTTGGCAGCAGCTATGACGTCGTCTATCTTCAGTATCATCGTGGCGGCCTCGGTGGCGGACTTTATGACCTGCTTCTTCACCAGGACGGGCTCGAAGACCTCCTTCTCCCACATGTTGCCTACCTTGCCCTCGAGGACGTCGACGCCAGCCCATAACTCGCCCTTCTTGTGGAGGGCCGTCAGCTCGGCCGTTATGTCTATTGGGTCGAGGCCTGCGTTCTCGGCCAAGGTGATCGGTATGGCCTCGAGGGCATCTGCGAACGCCTCAACGGCCTTCTTCTCCTTGCCCGGGAGGCCCTCGGCCCAATCACGGAGCCTCATGGCAAGCTCGAGCTCGGGAGCGCCACCGCCGGCCACTATCTTGGGCTCCACGAGGACGTCCTTGATGACGCAGAGGGCATCGTGTATGGACCTCTCGGCCTCGTCGACGACACGCTCGCTGCCGCCACGTATGAGTATGGTGACGCTCTTCGGGTTCTTGCACCCTTCCACGAACACCATCTTGTCCTCGCCCACCTTGCGCTCCTCTACAAGCTCGGCCTCGCCCAGGTCCTCGGGCTTAAGGTCATCAAGGTTCGTCACGATCCTGGCGCCGGTCGCCTTTGCGAGCTTCTCCATGTCCGACTTCTTGATGCGCCTCACGGCCAATATGCCAGCACGGGCGAGGAAGTGCTGGACCATGTCGTCTATGCCCTTCTGGCAGAGGACCACGTTGGCGCCTGCCTTCTTTATCTTCTCCACCATCTCCCTCATCATGCGTTCTTCTTCCTTCATGAAGGCCTCCATCTGCTCAGGCGTCTCTATGTGTATCTTGGCATCGAACTCCGTCTTCTCGACCTCGAGCGGGCAGTTCAGGAGGGCTATCTTGGCGTTCTCTATACGCTTCGGCATTCCGGGGTGGACGACCTCCTTGTCCAGCACGATGCCTCTCACGAGCTGGGTCTCCATGAGCGAGCGGCCGGGCTTCTTCTCCACCTTCACGTCATCGACATCTACCTTGAACTTGCCATCTACTTCCTCCGCCACCTGGAGGATGGCCTCGGCCGTTAGCTCGGCCAGATACTCACGGTATTCGGCCACCAGCTTGCTGGCCATGGCCGTCATGGCGATCTTCTTCAGCACCTCCTTGTCCTTCGGGTTTATCTCGACGGCTATCTTGTCGAGTTCCTCCAGGGCCTTCTGGGCGGCCTTCCTGTATCCGTCAATTATGATGACCGGGTGGACGTTCTTGTCAAGCAGCTCCTCGGCCTTGCCCAGGAGCTCGCCGGCCACTATGACGGCCGTGGTGGTGCCGTCTCCGACCTCGTCGTCCTGGGTCTTGGCCACCTCCACCATCATCTTGGCAGCCGGGTGCTCTATCTCCATTTCGTCGAGGACCGTCCTGCCGTCGCTGGTTATGGTGACATCGCCGAAGCTGTCTACGAGCATCTTGTCCATGCCCTTCGGCCCCAAGGAGGTCTTTATGGCCTCGGCAACTATCCTTGCGGCCATTATGTTAGCGTATATGGCTTCACGTCCCTTCCTCCTCGTCGTCCCTTCCTTCAGTATAAGGACCGGTATCCCGGTTGCTGAAGGCACGGCTGCCATCACCACACCCCCGGCCGTGCTGAGGGCAAGGGCCTATAATATAAGCTTTTCCCGTGCGGTTAGGCGGGCCCCCGGCGGCCTTCCAAGGGACGCCCGGCCCCTCCGGCCACCGAGCAAGCGCTTTCCACGGCCTTCAGCCAGCTCATATACGAGTTCAGGCCAGCCCTGAGGGAAGAAGTATCAGACGCCCTTATGGTGATGACGAGCACTCGCCCCTCGAGCTTGACCTCGGCCCTCAGCCTATCGGTCGGCGGTTCCTCGGCCTCGGGCAGTAAGGCCGCCAGGAAGGCCCGGGCGAGCCTGCGGTCGGGGACCGGTATCCTGAGGATGGCCTCGTGCCTCATTCCAGCTCCCATATTAGGTGCCTCACCCTTATCCTGGGCCCTACCTCACGGCCGTCCGAGGGCCTGAAGAAGCTCATGACCGCATACCTGAGCTCGTCGGGCCTGACCTTGAGGACCACGTCGAAATCCCCTTCCTCCTCCCCCGGCTCCAAGAGGGGCACTTCCAAGAACTCCGCCAGGGCCCTGCCCAGCTTCCTCCGCTCCGGCCTGGCCGAGATGGCCAGGCTCCTCACCTTGCCGAGCTTCACCCCCATGTCCCTCCTGAGCTTTATGCCGTATATGTAGATCAGGGGAGGGAAGGCCTCAAGGCCCTCATCCCCGACCTTGTATAGGCATATCTTGCCCGGGTTCCCCTTCCACCTCGTCACGAGTATGACCCTGTCGGCCCCTATCTCCCATGCCTTCTCGGCTATGTCCTCGAAGCTCATCTTGCCCCTGTTGACTCTCACGGCCCCCGGGAGTGTGGCTGCGAGCTCGTTGCAGAAAGTCCTTATTATCCTGGTGGGCCTCCTGGACATGGTTATCATTATGGCCCCCATATCACCTCGGCCTCGGGGGTATGGAGGTCCTGCGGGCCACATCGCCCGTCTTCGTGTAGGGCACGTAAGCTCCTCCTGCGAAGACCAGGCCGCACTTCCGACAGCGCCAGACGCCGACTGAAACCCTCTTCACGGCCTTTGTCATGCACCTTGGGCACCTGTGCGGCTTCCTCATGGTGCTCACTATGCGGGCCCACTTCTTCCTGAGCGTAGCACCATACCTGGGGCCGAAGGAGCCTGCGGGACCGACCTTCCTCGTCCTGCCCATGCGCCCTCACCCCAGCACGTGCGACCTAAGCTCGGGCGCCTTCTCCCTGGCTATATCTATTGCCTCCATGAGCTGCTCGACGGTGAAGGAGCCGGGCCCGCTCTTCTGGACGGCGCATATGTTCCCGTCCTTGTTGACCGTTATGGTCACCTTGGCGTCCATGGAGAGCTCCTCGTCCAGGCACGGGTCCACTATGAGCTCGCCTCCCACGTTCGCTACGGTCACGGCCACCGGGTAGTCCTGGACCTCCAGGGGCCTCCAGACGCTCTTGTCCAACACGACGTTGCCGTCCTCGGTCATCTGGTATCCGAAGAGCTTCGTGTCCAAGAGGGCCGCCAGGGCGGCCAGGGCAGATGCGTCCACGAGGTTGCCGTCGTAGTTCAGGACGTATATGTCGAGGAAGAGGATGTAGGCCTTCTTGCCGGGAACTATACATAGCTTCTTGAGGTCAACGGCCCCGGAGGACCTTATCCCCCTGTCGACCACCCTGGCCAGCTCTATGGCCCTCTCGTCCGGTGGCCCTGGCTCGAAGGTAGGGCTCGCCAGCGGGACGAGCTCTGCATTTACGGTCAAGACGCCCTCGTCAGGCGTGTCCGGGAAGGGGACGTTCAGGCCCACCTTGACGCCCACCACGACCTCCGTCTTGCCTAGGCACACCATGGCGGAGCCCTCGGCGGTCCCTATGATGCCTTTCTCGACCTTTATCTCACGGTAGTCCAGCTTGCCCCGGCCGTCTATGCGCTTGCCCTCTGATAGGAGCTGTAGGACATGCTTCTTCCTCATCTTAGATATGACGGGTTCCCTGGCCATCCACCTCATTCTTCACCAGCCTCTACTTCCTTCTTTATCCGTATGAACCTCTCCCTGAGCGCCTCCTTCTGCTTGACATATATGCGTTTGCACCCCTCCATGGCCAGCTTTACGCACTCGGTCAGCTCCTCGGGCGTTAGGACGCCATCCATCTGGAAGAGCGTCACCTCCCCGAGGCCGGGCATCATGGCGAAGGGCACGTCTGCCTCGCCATACTTGTCCTCTAGGTCGTTCAGGTCCAGGACTATCACGCCTTCGACCTTGCCAGCGGCACAGGCGGCCACTAGGTCCCGCATGGGTATGCCCGCATCGGCCAGGGCGAGGCTGGCGGCCGTTATGCTCGCACACCTGGTCCCGCCATCGGCCTGCAGGACCTCTATGAAGACGTCTATGGCCGTCCTCGGGAACTGCTCTAGGAAGAGGGCTGGCTCGAGGGCCTCCCTTATGACCTTCGACAGCTCTATCTCACGCCTGCTCGGGGCTGGCGACTTGCGGTGCTCGACCGAGAAAGGCGCCATGTGGTA
>CAZVRS010000089.1:0-4266 GCA_964630115.1 uncultured Candidatus Bathyarchaeia archaeon
CGGGCGGTGCTACCGGCACGGCCGGCAGGAACTCGAGGACCATTTTCTTGGCGTGTAACTCCACGTCCTCGAGCTCAACGGCCTCATACTTGGCCAAGAGCCTCAGCAGGTCGGGCAACAGGTCGGCCAAGACGCTCTTTACGTCCTCGCCCTTCCTCTCCTTAGGTCTATCTCCCGCCACGCTCACCCCTCCCCCGGGGCCTTACGACCAACTTCTTAGCCCTTATGACTACGTCCTCAAGCTCCACCACGCCCACGTTAGTCAGCATCTCCAAGAGCTCTTGGAGCTCTATCGCCTTCCCTCCCTTCGCCTCCGTGCCTTCCATGGCCCTACCTCCTCTCGGGCGCCTTCACGGTCAGCTTCCTGATGAAGATGCTGGCGTCCTCAAGCGTTACCCTCAGGCCTCCCATAACCGGCAGGCCAGCGGGCAGGGCAGTTGGGACGGCCTCAGCAGCTTCGGCGGCCTCGGCAGGCTTTTCCTCGGGCTTCTCCTCCAACAGGCCCTTCTCCTTCCACCTCTCCACGATCGGGTGCCCCTTCTCCAAGAGGAACTTCTTCAGCTCCTCCATGTTGCTCACGTCTTCCTCGGTTGCTATCTTGTCCCTCACGTCCTCGGGTATGAAGTCCCAGACACGCTCGAGGACCTCCTTGGGGGCCCAGACGACCCTATACCAGCCGCCATCGGCCTGGAGGAACTTCGGGGACCTCATATACTCGAAGGAGATGCCGTGGAAGCCATCTACCTGCCTGCCGCCAGCGGTGGCATCTGCCACGGCCACGAAGGTAAGGCCGTTGGGCGTCTCGCCCCTGAAGCCCCTGTGGACTATGCCGAAGCCATCTACCTCCGGCATGTAGAAGGCCGCCGCCTCGAAGCAGCCGCAAGAAGTGTGCGGGTAGCCGAAGGCCGTGTAGAGCCATACACGCTCTATGGCACCGAGCGATTTCTCCTTGACCACCTTGTTCACGCCTTCATACTCGCCCTTCTCGGGGTCGAGACACTTGCCCTTAGGTATGGGGAATATCGGTCCCTTCGGGTCGACCCTGGCGGCCGCACGGGCGTCGAACCAGCTTATGGCACCGCAGTTCGAGAACCTCTGGGGCGTTATGACGCAGACGTGCGTTGGTGCGAAGCTCTGGCACAGCGTGCAGCCGTAGAAGGTATCGACTTCCTCGTCCTTCAGGCCCCTGGCCCTGGCATCACGGGCCTCGTATATCTTCAGGGCCTCCTGATACATCTCCTTGACCTTCTCGGGGTCCGTGATGAAGGTGACCTGTATCTTCTCTATGAAGGGCATCTCGCTCTTGAACAGCCTAATCAGCACCTTGCCTATGTAAACGAAGCTGTTCAGGCCCTTCTGGAAGGACTTCTTGCTCAGCCTCAGCCATATGTCATAACGCTGGTTCAGGTGCATGAACCCCTCTATGTAGTTGCAGAACTCGTGGATGCGCCTCTCTATGACGCCCTCGAGCTCTTCCTCGACCTCCTTGCCAGCTACCTCGACCAGTATGCCGAGCGGGTAGCTGCCCCCCTCCTCCAGGTCCTTTATGTCGGGCCCTATTATGGTTATCTTCCCGTCCTCGACCTCCTCCATCTTCCTCGCCCTCACCAGCTCGAACTTATACTGGACCTTGGGCCCCCCGAACTCGACATACATCTGCTTGCGCCTTATCCGCTCGCCTTCATAGACGACGCCCACGTCAACCGGGATGTCCTCGAACATGGACATCTCCCTCACCTCCCACCCAGGCCGGCTATCACGGCCTTAAGGTTTTTCATATGTTCTTCCGGCCTCGTGTTCGGGAAGGAGTAGGTGGCATGTGGTTGGTAATACGGGTCAAGCGATATGACCTTGAGGTGTGGTGCGAAGTCCTTGAGGCTGGCCAGCAGGACCCACTCCATATAGTAGGGCAGGCCAGCCACCAACACCAGGTCATACTGGCCCTTCCCGTCAAGCCCTTCCCAATTCGGGTCGACTAACCGCTGGCCTATGTCCAGGGCCGACATTATAGCTGCTGGCTCTAGGCCCTTCTCCACGAGCGTCTTGCCCACGTGGGCCGTGGCCACGACGGGCAGCCCTGCCTTCTTCGCCAGCTCGACCAGAAGGTCGAGGAATGTGACGCTGTCCTCAAGTTCCATCTCCACGGCCTCGTGCCCTATTATCATTATGGGCCTCTTGGCCTTCTTCAGGAGGGCTGCCACGACCTCGGGCCTCCTTATGGGCGTGGCCTTCACCGTCCCGGGGACCTCTGCCCTCTGCCAGGGCTCAACCGCCAACCCAGGGCACCCACGGTGGCGGAGACCCAGCCTATAAGTCTTTTTCGGCTGGTCGAAGGGACGGTGTTAAGCATGCATATGCCCGTCATCCAGGCCCTTTCGAAGACCTCTCCGCCAAGAATTTCCTGGCCATCCCCACGATCCTCTCGACCTGTTGGACGGCTGTCCCGAGGTAGCCCTCCGGCCTCAATACGGCCTCGAGTTCCTCAGGCCCCACCAGGGCCCTTACGGTCTCGGACTCCATGGCTACCTCCTTGAAGGGCCTGTTCTCCTTAATGGCCTTCAGGCATAAGCTCCTGACAAGCCTGTAGGCCTCGTCCCTGGCCATGCCACGCCTGGTGAGCTCGAGCATGAGGGCCTCTGACATTATTAGGCCCCTGGTCAGGGCCAAGTTCTCGGCCATCCTGTCGGGCCTGACCTCTAGGTCCGACAGGACCCTTGTCATCAGGTGGACCATGTAGTCCACGAGGATGAAGGCCTCGGGCACGATGAACCGCTCGGCTGAAGATTGCGTCAGGTCTCTCTCGTGCCAGGTAGGTATGTTCTCAAGGGCCGGGATGACCAGGCCCCTCACGACCTTCGCCAGGCCGCAGATGCGCTCGCATGTGATCGGGTTCCTCTTGTGAGGCATGGTCGAGGAGCCCACCTGGGCCCGCTCGTCGAAGGGCTCGGCCAGCTCGCCTATCTCCGTCCTCTGGAGCTCCCTGACCTCCGTGGCCATCTTGTCGAGCGTCGAGGCGATCATGGCCAAGAGGCATATGAGCTCGGCCAAGCGGTCCCTCTGGACTATCTGTGTCGAGATCTCGGCGGGCCTCAGGCCCAAGATGGACATGACACGCTCCTGTATCTCGAAGGCCCTCGGCCCGAGGCCGGCCATAGTCCCGACCGCACCGCTCATCTTGCCGACCAGGACCCTATCCCGGCACTGGGCCAGCCTCTCCAGGTGCCTCATGATCTCGGCCGCCCAGACGGCGAACTTGAAGCCGAGCGTTATGGGAAGTGCGTGTTGGCCGTGCGTCCGGCCCACCATGACGGTCTCCTTGTGCTCCTCGGCCAACTTGACCAACACGGCCAGTAACCGGGCCAACCTGCCCTCCAGAACGTCAAGGGCCTCCTTGAGCTGGAGGGCCAGGGCCGTATCGAGTATGTCGGAGCTGGTGGCGCCCAAATGGACGTAGCGGCCGCTGGGCCCGCAGGCCTCCGCCAGGGCCCTCACGACGGCCATGGTCTCGTGCCTTATCTCGGCCTCGATCTCCTTCACACGCTCCAGCTTGACGGCCCCTGAGGTTGCGACCTGCCATATCCGTTCTGCGTCCTCGGCGGGTATGTTGCCCACCTCGGCGTGTGCCTTGGCTAGGGCGGCCTCGACGAGCAACATGGCCTTGAGCCTGTTCTCCTCCTCGAAGATGCGCACCATCTCGGGCGTCCCATACCGGCCCGTGTCTATCGGCAGGACTGGCAAGGGCGGGGCACCCTCCCGAGTGTCATCCCAATCTGCTTTTAAGTTAGCCAGCCGACGTGCCCGTGGCGAGGGAAGGGATTTGCCCTGCACGGTGGTGGTGTGCGGCTTCTTCGGGGACACGGGCAAGGGGAAGGTCATATCCTACCTGGCCATCGAGGACGACCTCGACCTGGCCGCAAGAGGCGGGGTCGGACCGAACGCAGGCCACACGGTCGTGTTCAGGGGCCGCAAATACGTGATGAGGATGCTGCCCTCAGCCTTCGTGAACGAGCGCTGTAGGCTCCTGATAGGACCCGGCGTCCTAGTCGACCCGGACGTGTTCCTCAGGGAAGTGGAGGAGGTGAACGCAAGGGGGCGTGTGGGCCTCGATCCGAATTGCGCCGTGATAGAGGAGAAGCACAAGCAGGCGGACAGGAAGGGCTACCTGAAGGAGAAGATAGGGACCACGGGCTCCGGGTGCGGCCCCTGTAATGCCGATAGGGCCTTGAGGATAGCCAAGCTGGCACGTGACGAGCCTAAGCTGAAGGA
>CAZVRS010000090.1:0-4214 GCA_964630115.1 uncultured Candidatus Bathyarchaeia archaeon
TTTTCGCCGGATGCAGGAAGCCCACCTTCTTAATGTAATGGACGACGTCGTCCCTGCTGATCACCAAATACCAGGTCCCATCTGAATTCGGTCCCGTTATACGGCTTTGAATTCCCAAGCTCGTCAGCATTAAGCTGACCAACCTTAAACCTCGTAGATTTACAGATTTCACCCTGATCCTGCCCTCAGCGGGCGCTATCCTAGCTTCGTCGTCGAAGAATGCCCTCAGCCATTCCTTTCGGATATCCTGGTCGGCTCTAAGTATCTCCTCCCCTATGACCCATTCACGGCTCCTGCCTGCTCCGAGCTCCCTAAGCCTCATGAACACACGTTTTGATCGAAGCCTTGCCTCAAAGTTCTTTCCCCTCGTGAGGACACGGCATTTAACACCGTAAGCTGACTTCACATCCCTCACGAACTCCCTTGTGAGCAAGAGTTCAGAATTCGAATAGCCCACCACATACCGCACCCTGGGCCTGCGATAACGCCTTCCCTTAACTACCTGTAATGCCCGTTTTTCTAAATAAGTGGTCAGATAGCCATCTCCGCAAACATGTGCGTGTATCCTGGCTTCCTCCACGCTTACCATCGCCTAAAATGTGGCTTTCCGCCCTTTAAAGACGTGAGAAACCGAGTTCCTCGATGCTTAAGCACCAGATCCGTGGTGGGCAGCGGGGTGGTAGCGGGGGGTGGATTCCCAGGGCCCCAGGCACCTGGGCCTGAGGCCCTTTTGAACCACCGACCTCTGGGTTATGAGCCCAGCGGGCTACCTGGCTGCCCCACCCCGCTACCCAGCTCGGGCAGGCCAGCGGGCCTTATTAAACGTATCGATATTGCAGGCCTGCTTGCCTCGGCAGAGGGCCCGCTCCTTAAGTCAATCTTGTTCAACGCTGTCCTGGCTCCCCGCACTCATATCTGCGGCCTTCCCGTGAGAGGGCCTGGGAGATGTTTTTGTGCTATGGCCCGCAAAGAGGGAACTTTATAAGGTCCCAGTTACATGGCCTAACACCCCTCCTACGGCTGTCAGGAGCTCAATCCTGCTTCGTCTCTGAACCATTCTGCCCGAGCAGGTCAGAGGCTGCCGCATGGGGCCATGCGAAAAACTTATAAGGGTTGGACTCTGAGGAGGGAACGGGCCTCAGGAAGGGGTCGGAATCCCATCAGGGGAATTGAAAGCGAGATGTGAAGAACCAGCCGAAGCTTAGACCCTCTTGCAGATCTTGTAATAGCCGCAGCTGACGCATTTCTCCTTACGCTCCGGCCTGGGGAGCCATTCCCCCTCTATTATGGACCTTATCTTCTTAACGGTCCACATGACGTGTTCTCTGAGCTCCTCGGTGAGCGTGAACTCGAACGTCTTGGAAGAGCTCTTATCGTCGTAATGTATGTAGAATTTCCTCACAGGCTTGTTGAAGTGCTCCTCTGCCAACATGGCATAGGCTGCTGCCTGGCAGATGTGGCCCATCGGCGGTCTCTTGGGAGGCCTTGAACGCTTATACTCCACGATGACTAATCCTCCCTCCGTGAGCGCTACTAAGTCTATGACGCCCGTCAGGCCAAGCCTCTCGGAGGCTACCTCGAGCTTCACCCAACGCCTTATGACCTTCTCCTTCCTCCGGCCGAGCAGGGTCTTCCTCCTCAGGTCGAGTTCGGCCAACTTATCGTGTTCTTCACGTCCAGATACCATGTCCTCCGTTGTCCTCTCCCTCACGCCCAAGACCTCGGTGAAGTAGATTATCCTCGGGCAGAAGTGATACTGCTTTATCAGCGATACGGGCAAAAGCCTCCTCTCAAGGTCCTCAGACAATGATTATTCCCTCCTCTTCCTCCTCGACCGTCGGCTTCCCTATTATGACCCTGAGGGCGAAATCCGCCCTGCATATGACGAACACCTGGATGTTGCCCTCTTCCTCGCCAAGGGCTTTCCTCAGAGCCGTTATGAGTTCTTTCCTCCTGGAGCTCGTGAGATCTCCTAAGAAAGCGCTCTTCTGTATCCTGGATAAGCCGAAGTTCTTACATATCTCGCTCACCTTGAGCCTTACATTGTCATCGGATATGTCGTAGATGACCAACGTCTTCAAGATCCTCACCTCACGGTAAAAGGCACATATTCAGCGGTTTTTCCGATTAGGAATTGGCATATTCTCCTCGCCTGCAGTAATATGTGGTATTCTATGGGCTGGCAGCGCCCCCTGAAGGTTATCTTAGTATTCAGCCTCCCGAAGAACTCCTTTATGAGTTTTTTACGCCCTTCAGTCGTCAGTTTCCCCTCATCACAGAGGCCTTCCACGCCGCTCTTCACTACGTTAAAGACGGCTCTGTCCACGACAGGCTGCCTGAACTCTTCCATGAGGTCCATGACGAGGGCAGGCCTCCTCGAGGAATCAGCGTGTAGGAAGCCTATGTAGGGATCTAGCGGCGTGCAATCCACAGCCAGCCAAACGGTAGAAGCCAACAGGTAATAGCCGTAGTTAAGCAACACGTTAACGGGATCGGTAGGCCTGTCAAACCTCTTCTTACGGCCCGGGAAATCTACTATATCTGATAAAGCTAGCTTAACGCAAGTCCAATACTTATCGGCAGCCCTCGCTTCCTCAAACATTATCTTGCCCCTCGCCTCGTCTGTGTTAGAGGCGCTGATGTGTTCTATGTTCCTTACGTGCTGGTCCATATCATACATAGTATTCATGATACGTTTGGCGACTTCTGGCGATTTACTCGCCTTATAACGAGCTAGCTGTCTCAACAAGCTCTTCTGGTTCACGATTTTGGCCTTGGCCATCTGCTTAGCGAGGTGAACTCCTCTCCAGTCCTCCTGGGCCTTATACTGTTCCTTCCTCACTTTGATTCCCCCTTTCTTCAACCGGCTTAGCTTACCGAGGGGCACCCCGCTGTCGGACAAGATTACCAAATCTATTCCATGCCTGAGGGCTAGCCTCAGGAAAGCTGAGGAAAGGCTTACGCCCTTAGTGCACACGAGCACTTGCGATATGTTGGCTGCTGCCTCTTCTAAGATCTTCTCTCCCTTCTTCTTGATGACCACCCTGTCGCCCTTACAACCTATGAAGACCCCGTAATCACTCACCACTATTCTCCTCAACGTTACTAACCCCCTTCGTGGCAGACCGGATAATACGGGCAGTAAGATGGACACTTAGGAGGCATGCCTGGGTCCACGCCAGTATCTATGACCCTGAGGGCCTCATCCCTTATATCTAAAAACTCCCTTCTTACAACATCGTCTATCAGCACGCTCTTTATCCTGACCTTTATATGTGGCTTGTCGGGCTCAACCCTCAGATATATGGTGAAGCCATAGTTAACTTCTATTTCCTCATCTGCCTCAAGGGCCAGAGCATAGCCCGTTAAGGCGTATTTGTGGAAGGGCCTTACCTCGCCCGTTTTCAGATCGATAACGGCGTAAGCGGGCATGTATATATCGACCGCAAGTTCTTTGCTGAGGCCTATTAGGCTGCCATCTACCCTCCTCTCGACTATGGGAGGCACGGCCTGGCTTATGACGCTATCGAGCTCTGCATGAGGGAACTTACTTAACGTCAGATCGAGCTGGCTGCCTGCTTGAACCACCAGAAACCTATACAGCCTCAGGGCCTTCTTCCTCGAGGCTTCTAATTCCAGATCAGACGGCTTCCCTAATCTTAAGCCTGCTCCGAGGGCTTTGCGACATATATCATCTGCTTTAGGCAAGAGCTCCTCAATTAGGTCGGCACCCGACATTATGCCCTTTGAATAGAGAGTCCTCTTAACATACGTCAGCGTCTCTGAAGCTACTCGGTGAAGGACGATCCCATCAAAGAGCTTTATGTTAAAAGGCACCGGTATTTTGAGCACACGCCTGAGGTATATATCCCTGAGCGTCTCACAGTATCTACCAGCTACCTCGCTGACGCTTACGTAGAGATCGCCATACATAGAGCTGACGGGCGGCTTATCCCAGTTCCACCCCCTTAGGGAATCGCTTATACCAATCTCTTGGAGGCGTGCTCTCATCAGGCGAATGCGTTTATCAAGGTCTACCTTGCTTACAAAGAACAGGGAACTTCACCCTCGGTAGCTATCACCTGCGCTATTTAAGGATTAATTATCCGTATAAGCCTGCTTGAAAAATACTGTGAGAAGCGGGCGGGGAACAGAACCTGATTTAAGGGGCCCCGTCCCGTTGGCCCGGGATTGAAGAAGGCGGTGGTGCACGT
>CAZVRS010000091.1:0-4212 GCA_964630115.1 uncultured Candidatus Bathyarchaeia archaeon
CAATTGCAGATTTTGCTTACTCTCCACAAAGCCCAAGAGTTTGTGAAGCTATAACCTTTAATGCTTCTTCAAGTTATGACCCAGATGGAACAATCGTAAAATATGAGTGGGACTTCGGTGATGGAAACGTCATGAACACGGCAGAACCAATTATCACTCATTCCTATGCTTTAGCAGGTGATTATATTGTGAATCTTACGGTAACAGACAACGATGGTGCAAAAAATTCAACAAGTAAAGTGATAACTGTAGCAGCCGGCGGGCCAACTTATGTTAGCGGAATCATTTCATCTAATACTACATGGACTGCTGCGGATAGCCCGTATATTGTAACAGGAAATATTTTGGTTGAAGAAGGCGTGACTTTGATAATCGAGCCAGGAGTTGAAATTAAATTTGACGGAGATTATTATATAATGGTAAAGGGAACTTTAAAAGCTCAAGGAACTCCTGATAGTAAGATTATTTTCACTTCTAATAGAGATAAGCCTGCTCCAGGTGATTGGGGATCTATTTATTTTTCAGGATCATCGATTAATTCCATTATTGACTATTGTATCATTGAATATGGTGGAAGTTATGCTATTACAGATCCTCTGTATGGTGTGCATGGTGCAATTTTAATTTATGACTCCTCACCAAAAATATTACATAGCATTTTTAGAGAAAATGACGGCTATGGAAATATTGCTTGTGTCGGAAGAGCTTCTCCAGAAATAAGATATAATAAATTAACATCTATAAAATGCACTGGAGCACCCGAAGGTGGAGGCATCTTCTGCTGGGTAGTATCTGGTCAACCAATTATCACCAATAATACTATTACAAACAATATAAATGGTATATTACTTTACAGATCCTCTCCGTTGATTTTGTATAATGATATATATAATAATACTCATTACAATATACAGTTATATGTCGAAAACGACAATGTAAATGCCACTTATAATTGGTGGGGTACAACAAACACAACTGTTATAGAGCAATATATATGGGATTTTTACGATGATTTTAGTATAGGTGGAAAAGTAACTTATGTGCCTTTCTTGACTGAGCCAGTCACGCCAGAAAACAAACCACCAATCGTATCCTTCACATATTCACCAGAAAAAACTATTATAAACCAACCAGTAACATTTGATGCATCTTCCTCTTACGACCCAGATGGCTCTATTGTAAGCTATGAATGGGACTTTGGGGATGGAAACAAGACGGAGGGAAAAGTTGTGACACATGCTTACTCACAAGCTGGAAGCTACATTGTAACACTGACTGTAACCGATGATAATGGTGCAACTAACACGACTTCCGAGGTTGTAACAGTAGAAGATTGGAACCCCTGGAACGACCCCGATTCAGATGGTGGAGAAAAAATCACAACCCCAGAACTGCAAGAAGCAATTCACTGTTGGTTGAATGATGAGCCAGCACCGAAGACGGGTGCAGAAATAACTACTGAAAGACTGCAGGAGGTGATCCATTTATGGTTGCAAGGATAGAGTGGGAGGTAAGGAAACGAATGAAGGAGGGAGGAGAAATAGAAAATGGAGAAAGGAAGAAGATGTTAAAGCGTATATATGTGCTTGCGATAGGAATAGTTTTGTTCTCGGTATTTGTTATGCCAGTAACGGCGACTGGAGAAATGACTGCAACAAGAGATATATCAATACAAACGGTAAAACCGGGTGATACATTCACTGTAACCGTCACCATAGTTGCAAATAAAGAAGTTGAAGCGCCTGCCTTAGATGAAGACCTGCCGGAAGGTTGGGAAGTAATATCTGTAGAAAATGATGGGGGAATATTCAAGGAATCAACAGTTGAATGGATCTGGACCGAAAAATTGTCTGCTGGTGATAGTAAAACCGTAATTTATAATGTCACGGTTCCCCTTGATGCCGAAACGGGCACATATTACATCAATGGTCATGTCTCCGCTTACGGAGTGAATCTTATCGCTGTCGGCGGCGAGAGCGAAGTTATAGTGAGAAGAGAGAACAAGCTGCCAATTGCATCATTCACGTACTCACCAGAAAATCCTGTTGTTGATCAAAACATAACATTCAATGCCTCATCAAGCTATGATCCAGATGGAACAATCGTAAAATATGAATGGGACTTCGGAGATAGGAGCATGAAGGAAGGAAAGGTTGTGACACACTCTTACAACAAGCCGGGAGAGTACGTGGTCACGCTAACTGTGACCGACGACGGGGGTGCGAGGAATTCCACCTCGACGGTCGTTGCCGTGTCCGAAGCCTTCGACCCAACAAAGTGGAAGTATCGCAGGGAGATAACCATAAAAGAGAGCTCTGGAAGGAACCTGACGGACTATCAGGTTTTGATCGAGCTGAACTCCACGAACTTCGAATTCTCAAAGGTGAAACCCGACGGTTCCGACATAAGATTCACAGACGAGAGCGGGAACAAGCTTCCGTACTGGATCGAGGAGTGGTCGGACGACGAGGCGCGGATCTGGGTCAGAGTCCCGTTCGTACCGGCGAACGGCGAGACCAGAATTTACATGTACTACGGCAACCCTGATGCGACCAGCGAATCGAACGGCGATGCGGTCTTCGAGTTCTTCGACGATTTCAGCGAGCCTTCCCTGAACACAAGAAAGTGGGCGATCTTTTCATCATCAGGTGGTGAGGTCAAGGTAGAAAACGGGGTGTGTAAGATAATTGCGCCAGAGCCCGCTGAGCGCGGAAGCGTAGCTGTCGTTTCATCTGTATCTAAATTCGATATAAACAGTATGTTTACTGTAAGGCGAATGAAAGTTACTACCGGTTCTGATTGGAGAGGACCAATGTTGGATCAGGGATTCTCAGATGCGCCATCGAGTTGGGGCAAGAATTATATTAGGCATCACACCGAGTTCCACAGAGAAACTTGGGTGTCATGGACTTTGCACAACGAGTGTAATCACTATTCTCCATACAAGGACTGGAGCGATGTTGATGTTCCTGAGGGTCAGTGGTACGTTTCCGGAGTTGCTTGGTATGAGAGCGACGGCGTCCGGAGGGTCGCATGGTTTAAGAACCATGTGCACGATGAAAACATGGATTACTCATCAAATGATTACGTGCCTCATAAACCCATGTACGTGTTCCTACAAGCAGCGTCCTACTGGGATGAATATGATAATACAGGATATATGGCGGTTGATTGGGTGTACGTCCGAAAGTTCACATATCCAGAACCGACCGTAATTGTTCAAAAGGAAGCTCCCACCACAGAAGTTGAAACTGTTTTCTTTGATGGTTTCAACAGTTTGGAGAACTGGACGCTTGTGGTTTACAATAGTGCGGGCTGGAGCGAGAATGATCCGGCGCCTACGCTGGATTACGGGAAGGGGTTGCCACCGCCCTCTCTCGACCCGAACGGCGACAGCTGGTGCGGCAACGGGGCGTACACTAAGAAACTCTTCGACTACACTGAAGGTCTGACTATAGAGTTTGACATGTACGTAGCCAGCGGTTATGGCTGGAACTGGGGCTGGGTAGGCTTAGCTGATCACAGACCGAACCTCAACAATCCGAGAGATGACGGTGCTTATATCGACCCTCTGAGGTGCGACCCGTGTTTTGTTGCAGGCGTGAAGTTTGACGGGACGGAGTGGAATACGAAGCTGTGGTTTGAGGTCCGGGGCGAGGACGGGAAAACCCACAGTTATGCAGTCGGTGACCCGACGGGACTTCTGAACAAGTGGAATGCATACAAGATAAACATCAGACCTGACGGTCGTGTGGAGTTTTACGTGAACGAGGGCCTGATCTGGACCTCCCCGAAGATCAACGCTTCGTTCAGCCCGGCGCCCTTGCTGGTTGGCAGCAGGGACGCAACTGGACCGGTGAGAATAGACAACGTAAGAGTGTCTAAGATGACACAGACTCCGTCGATTTCAACTGTTTCATTCAACCCACCTGAGATCAAGATCCCGCTGGGCTCCATGAGTGCAATAGATCTGACCCTTGACGTTGCGCCTAACGGTCTATCAGGCTATAACATTTCGATTTCGCTGTCCGACTCGCTGTCCGACGGGAGCGTCGCAGAGATAACTTCTGTGGAGTTCCCGACGTGGGTGAGCTTGCACTCGAATTCGACGCTCCCCGCGGACTCACTCTGGATAAAGGCTGCCGATCTCAAAGATGAAATAAAAAGCGGCGCTAAGAACATCACACTCGCAACGATAACGCTAAGAGGCGA
>CAZVRS010000092.1:0-2807 GCA_964630115.1 uncultured Candidatus Bathyarchaeia archaeon
AGCCCCCTGGCGTGAGGTTCACGGCCTTAACGGACGGCACGACCTGCGAGACGGCCCTCCATATCTCCGCTTCCCTCGGGAAGCCCATAAAGAGCTTGTGCTCTAGACCGCCGGGCAGTATGGCGTGGTAATACGGCCCCTCTCTGGCCCATATCTTCACCACCTCGACGACCGGCTGCTGCCTGACGGCATCGTGGGTGCCCGTTATGTCGACAAGGGGCCCTTCTGGCGCCGTCTCGTGAGCCTTGAGGCGCCCTTCTACGACTATCTCGGCCTCTGAGGGAACCCTGGCATCTACTTCCTCGCACTCCACCAGCTTCAGCTGGCCGTTTAACAGCGTGTTGGCCACGAAGAACTCGCTTACCCCGAAGGGGACGGGCGTCGTGGAAGCCAGCATCACGGCCGGGTGGACGCCTATGGCTATACCTATGCCTAGGTCTCGCCCTTCTTCCCTGGCCATCTGCCAGAGCCTGTATAGGTGTCTCGGGACGAGCCTTATGGCCATCTTGCGGCCGCTGAGGACGAGGAGCCTGTGGACGGAGACGTTCTCCACGGAGCCGTCGGAACTCCTGGCCGATATGACGGCCGAGGTTATGTAGGGACCGGCATCGCCCTCATAGTGCTTTAGGACCGGCAGCTTCCTCAGGTCAGGTTCTACTTCCTCCCAGGGGCCGGAGCTCACGACCTTGGGCTCAGAGGGCTTTTCCTTTGCTTCCACTAACTTCCGGTAGGCCGATACCACGTCTTTCACGCCTAAAGCCTTTAGGAGCCTACGCCTGTTGCATAAGTTTGCGATCACCTTGAAGCCCTCGTGGCCCCTCACCTTCTCGAAGCACAGCAAGGGCCCGCCGTCCAGGGCCTTCATGACGGCCGATATCTCATACTCGGTGGACAGCTCCTCACTTATGGAGAGGAAATCTCCTTCCTCCCGGCAGGATGCTAGGAAGTCCCTAAGGCTCACCACGCCCTCCCTCCTCTAAGACCTTCTTGAGGACCGCAAGGGCCCTGGCCCCGACCTCGACGTCCGAGCCCTGGGCCCTTATGGAAACTATGGCTATCCGCCCGAAGAGGCTGGCCACCCTCTCGGCCAGCAGCCTCGCCGTCATGACGTGCCTATGGCCCAAGATGCCTGCTGAGGTAGGGGCCGGTGAGCCTGGCGCTCCCTCAGGTATGGCGATGGCGAGGGTCCCGAGCCTTAGGCCGCCCTCGGATATGATGAGGATGCAGGCGTTCTCCAGCTCGAGCAGGAGGGCGCTGTATGGTCGCCCGTCTACCTCCTCCTTCACCTTGACCAACCTGGCCCCGTCCAATTCCATATCTGCATCCCATCTTATTGGGCCGGAGGAGATTTAAGCTCGGCGGGCTCTTCAATCTCGTTCCCGTCCCTGCCGACCCTTATCTTGCCCACGCACAGCTTCGCTATGGCGTCTTCTTCCACGGGCGTGAAGAGCCTGACGGCCCTCTTCCTGTAATCTAGGCACACCACGGTCCCTATGCCCAGGAAACGCCCGTCCTTGCCGTAGAGCGCCACCAGCAGGTTTTTCTCCTCCCCCTTCCTGAATACCTCTACTTTCTTGCCCACGTGCTCCTCAAGCCTTGCTATGGCCTCTTGGTCCGGCATGGCTTCTTCGTCGAAGACGAGCGTTATCTTCTCGGGGTCTTCCTCGCAGAAGAGGAGCTCCGAGCCCACTATGGATTTTATCAGGGCCACCCTCTCCTTGGAAGGCCTCAGGCCGGAGCCCGGGAGGCGCCCTTCAACTTCCACCCAATCGAGCTGGACGGAAATGACCCTGGAGCCGTCGAGGTATCGCCTGTATCCCTGGGCCCTGAGCTCCCGCCTCATGTCCCTATCACGTTCCTTGACGAACGGGGACACCTCCAGGACATTGATGTCCCAGCCCTCGAGGGATGCTAGTATGTGCTTCAGCTCCCCGCTACGCTGGAGGGCCAGAACGGCCCTTGGCTGCACTATATCCGCCATGGCCTTCTTATACTCGGCTGCCCCCTGGCCGTGTATCCAGCCGTCCGTGTTCACGACCAAGAAGTTGACGCCCGATTCACACGCCTTCTCCACCATTTCTTTTACGCCCCTGAGGGCCTTATCGACCATGTGGGATGGCGTCTTGTCCCCGAGGAAGAAGGCGTGCTCGGCCCTAAGCTCCGACAGGTCCAGGACGGGCTTGATGGCCCTGGCGAAGCCTATGGTGCAGGGAGGCCCTACGTCGGATTGGCCTACGTCCGCATCCATTATGCCTACCGACCGGCCTGCCCCAAGGGCCCTGTTGACGAGGTATGTGCATAAGCTCGTCTTCCCGACGTCAACCCCCCCGAGCACCATGACCCTTGTTTCGCCCGTGTTGGCCAACAGCTCCTCGGCGGCCTCACGCCAGGAGGGCGGTATTGGGCTCCCCTCTACAACGGACGAGGAACCACCTTGGCCGACCACCACCTCGAGCTCGGAGGGCTCTAGGGCCTCCAAGGGCATCCTGCGCCCCTTCCTGACCACGAGCCTCCTCCTGGGCTTCAGCTCTGCCCCGAAGACGGATACCCTGCCGGAGACCACGAGGGCGGAGGAAGGGCCATCGAGCAGCAGCGTCTTCCCGGGCTCGAGCCTTACGGGCGTTGCCATCTCCGGCCCTAATCCATCGGCTTGCTTGCTCCTAAAAATATTGCCCGATTAACGCTGGGTAGAGCTATCGGTTAGAAGCTCGCCTACTGCCGATCTTCTTAAGCCCGTAGCCGAGCGAGGAGAGGTCCAAGCATATGAGCAGAACGCCCATCTTCCCGAGGTATGAGATAGGCGATCT
>CAZVRS010000092.1:2907-4161 GCA_964630115.1 uncultured Candidatus Bathyarchaeia archaeon
TACCGGGTGGTCGGGTTGGGCCTGAAGATAGCCGTGTGCGGGAAAGGAGGCGTCGGCAAGACGTTGGTAGCTGGCGTCCTGGCCCGCCTCCTGGCCAGGGACGGCTTCAGGGTCCTAGCGGTCGATTGCGATTCAAACCCGAACTTATACATGACCCTCGGCATACCGAGCGAGGCGGTGAGGAACCTAGTCCCCATCTCGGAGGACCTAGACCTTATAGAGAGGAGGACGGGCTCAAGGCCGGGTTCCTCCTGGGGCTCCTTCTTCAAGCTGACCCCGAAGGTGGACGACATACCGGACCGTTATTCCATAACCGGCCCAGATGGCGTCAGGTTGCTCATCATGGGGGCGCCCCCCAGGGCCGGGACGGGCTGCCTGTGCCCGTCCTACGCCTTCATCAGGGAGCTGGTGAGGCACATAGTCCTCTACGAGCGTGATGTGGTGGTCATGGACATGGAGGCTGGCCTAGAGCACTTCGGGAGGAGCGTGGCCAAGGGCGTCGACCTCATGTTGGGCGTCACGGAGCCCACCGAGAGGTCCATGCTGGCCCTCAAGCGCATGGCCGACATGGCCATCCAGATGGGAGTTGGGTCCTTCTGGGCCGTGCTTAACAAGGTCATGGAGGGCGAGGCCGATTGGGCTAAGAAGAAGATGAAGGAGCTCGGCCTGGACGTGAAGGCCATCATACCGTTCGACAGGGCCGTCCTGGATGCGGACAAGATGGGCGTCTCGCCCCTGGACACCAGCCCCGGCTCGCCAGCCGTGAGGGCCTTGGCCCGGCTCAAGGACCTTGTGGAGGAAGAACTGATGTGATGGGCCTCGGCTCCGTCCGGCTCTCAGCATGTCAGCTCAGATGTCCCCGCCCACGCCATCAAGCCTGCCTCATCGGCCCGATCCCCTTGGGGCGGCCAGGGCCTATAAGCTCCTCTGAGCGGGGGCAGCCCTTATGAAGTCGGGGAGGACCTTAGGGCCCGTGGAGCCGAGGGGGCTGGCGAAGAAAGCCCTGGTAGAACTCTACCTCGCTGGCCTTGAAGGCCGGGGGCTGTCCCTCGGCGAGCTCTCGTCTTCCCTCGGCCTGGATGAGGCAGCCTGCAAGGCCCTCTTGGCCGAGCTCGTTGAAGAGGGCCTGGTGGAGCACCGTGGCGATGCCTTCTCCCTCGGCCAGAAGGGCCGGGAGAGCATAAGGGTGGTCTTGGCCGGGGGGGTCTTCGACATCCTCCACCCAGGGCACCTGGCCTACCTGGAGGCGGCGAG
>CAZVRS010000093.1:0-4138 GCA_964630115.1 uncultured Candidatus Bathyarchaeia archaeon
TTAGAACTCTTAAAGAAGATGGCAGCTCCTACGGCCACCGTCATAAGGGATGGTGTAGAAAAGGAGATACCGGCCAGGGAGATAGTTCCCGGCGACTTGGTAGTCTTAAGGATGGGAGATAAGGTCCCGGCTGACCTAAGGTTAATAGAGGCGGTAAACCTTAGGATCGACGAAGCCCCTTTAACGGGCGAATCCACACCTGTGGATAAGCATACCGATCCACTACCGGAAGGCACTCCTGTCCCAGATAGGACCAATATGGCCTTCAGCGGGACCACGGTCGTCTACGGCCGTGGTAAGGGGGTAGCTGTGGCTACCGGCATGAATACCGAGTTCGGGAAAATAGCAGCAATGGTTCAAGAGGTCAAGGAAGAGGTCACCCCCCTAGAGAAACGCATGGCCCAGGTCGGTCGATGGTTAGGCACGTTATGCCTATTAGTGTGTATAGGCGTAGCCGCCGTGGGCATCATAATGGGTTATGATCCGTTGAGGATGATCATGTGGGGCATAAGCCTCGCTGTAGCCGCTGTCCCAGAAGCTCTGCCGGCTGTCGTAACCGGCGCCTTGGCCATAGGGGTGCATCAGATGGCCAAGAGGAACGCCATAGTGAGGAGCCTGCCAGCCGTTGAAACCCTAGGCTCCACGAACGTCATCTGCTCGGATAAAACAGGCACCATGACGAAGGGGGAGATGACGGTAAGACTCATTTATCACGCTGGGAACTTCATAGAGGTCTCAGGGGTTGGCTATGAACCTAAAGGGGAATTCTATCTGATCACGGATGGGAGCCGTGAACCTACAAATCCTCTAGATCATGAAGGCCTTAAACTAACTCTAAGGGCCGCCGCTTTATGTAATGATGCTTCCCTGGTTTTCTCAGATGGCAAATATGTCATAAGGGGTGATACGACTGAGGGGGCTCTGGTCGTAGTAGCCACTAAGGCTGGTATGGACGTGGAGGCCCTGAGGAAGGAGTATCCGAGGATCGGCGAGGTGCCCTTCACATCTGAGCGTAAGAGGATGACGACGGTCCATAAGACGCCCGATGGAGAGATCCACGTTTATATGAAGGGGGCCCCAGAGATCGTATTAGAGAGATGTGATTTCATATGGGATAAAGGCGGTCCGAGACCCATAACCGATGAAGATAAGGCCAGAATTCTAAAGGTCAATGAGCAGATGGCTGCTAGAGCCCTGAGGAACCTTGCCATAGCTTATAAGAAGCTCAAGGGCAGAGTTAAAGTAGATGAGGAAATAGAGAAAGGCGGTTTTACCTTTCTCGGGATCATGGGCATGATAGATCCGCCGAGGGAGGAAGTTAAAGACGCCCTCAAGCTTTGTGAGAGTGCTGGCATAAGGACCATAATGATAACGGGCGATCATAAGCTCACGGCGATAGCCGTGGCTAAGGAGTTAGGCATGGAAACGGGCAAAGTGCTTACTGGGGCCGAATTGGACAAAATAGATGACGAGGAATTAGCCGAATTAGCCGATGAAGTCAACGTTTATGCCCGTGTTTCACCTGAGCATAAGGTCAGGATACTAAAGGCCCTGAAATCCAAGGGCTATACGGTAGCCATGACGGGAGATGGAATAAACGATGCCCCAGCCCTGAAGAAGGCGGATATCGGCATAGCTATGGGTATAACTGGCACCGATGTCAGCAAAGAAGCCTCAGACATGATATTAGCTGACGACAACTTCGCTACCATAGTCGCAGCCGTGGAAGAGGGCCGCAGGATAGTGGACAACATAAAAAAGTATCTGGCCTATCTCATGAGGTGCAATATAGCTGAGATACTCGTCATGGTCGTTATCATGTTCCTCTTCGGGACAGCCCTCAAGCTTCCTCCGCTAACAGCCGCCCAGATACTATGGATAAACCTCACCACGGATGGCCTCCCAGCTCTGGCCCTGGGCGTGGACCCAGCTGAACCCGATGTGATGAAAAGACCACCGAGGGATCCTATGAAGAGCATTTTCACCTTAGACGTCAAGCTTTACCTGTCCATCGTGCCCATAGTAATGACGGCCGCCCTTACCTACGTCTTTAAGACTTTCTTGCCCATGGGAGAGAACGTGGCCAGATCGGTCTTATTCCTGACCATGATAACCATGGAGCTGGCCTGTGCCCTCAACTCCCGCTCCCTCACTAAGCCCATTTGGCTCGTTGGGGCTTTCAAGAACAAGTTCCTCTGGTTGGCTGTGGCTTCCTCCTTGCTCATGAGCGTTCCCCTCTTCTACGTGCCCATTCTCCAAGATGCATTTAACATAACCCCGATAGGGTTCTGGGGCTGGCTCTGGGCTATAGGCATGGCTTCAGCTCTCTTCTCGGGAATAGAAATAGCGAAGTGGATAGCTCAGCTGAGGGCGAGCAGAAGGAGGTCTTTCTAACCCCGCTTCGCTCTGCCGAGCACGATGCCCGCTGGATCTATTTCCCTGAGGATCTTCAGTTCTTCCTCAGTAGGCGGCTCGGTCTCGCCTACCTCGTCCGGTATGATGAGTTCGAAGCCCGTGTTCTCCTTCACCTGCTCTATCGTAACGCCTGGGTGGACGGATAATAGCATCATCCGCTTGGTCTTCTCATCGAAACCATAGACGCCTAGTTGTGTTATAACCCTGTAGGGGCCCGTCCCAGCCGGTAAACCAGCTTTCTCCCTAGCTCCCGGGCCAGTTAGGTAACCAGGCGTAGTTATATAGTCCACCTTCGGCACGAAGCGGCGTTTATCCTGCCTCATGATTACTATGGTCCTCCAGCAGAAGGAACCCACGTCGTTAGCCCCACCGCTACCGGGTAGCCTGACCTTGGGCTTGCTCCAGTCCCCTATCACGGTCGTGTTGATGTTCCCATACTGGTCTATCTGAGCTGCCCCCAAGAAGCCGTAATCGTAGTATCCTATATTGCCTAACGACATGACGTAGTGCATGCTTGTAGCCATGAAAGAGCGGTAGAAAGTCCTGGAGTCCCCGACCGATATGGGAAGGGTGGGGACTTGAGGTCCTAAGCCGCCAGCTTCGAAGACTATGACCAGATTGGGAGCATGGGTCCTCTGGGCGAGCATGGCGGCTATCATGGGCAGGCCCGTTCCAACGAAGACGGTCTTCTTATCCTCCAGCACCCTTGCGGCCGCACAAGCCATGAGCTCCATTATGGTATAGCGGGTCTCGCCCGACACGGCTCTCACCTCTTGACCCAGGGAGCGATCAAAGGTGC
Organism: uncultured Candidatus Bathyarchaeia archaeon; assembly: GCA_964630115.1. GTDB lineage: Archaea > Thermoproteota > Bathyarchaeia > EX4484-135 > EX4484-135 > EX4484-135. The sequence continues at coordinate 3,215 of CAZVRS010000093.1, forward strand.
CCTCAACTGTTCCAGCCTCCTTAAGTATTCAAGTTTCTTCACGCCTCCGATCAGCTCGAGGTATTCTTCGAAGGTCTCAACGCCGTAAACATACTTGTTCAAGTATTCCTCCACACCTTCTGGCGTCTTGGAGAGCCTAAGCCATTCAGCTATATGCTCCTCGTCGAAGTAATACAGGTAGGGCATGTTGCACGGGTGGGAGCCCCAGGGCACTTCCACGACCGCATCCACGAGGAAGTAAGGGATCACGGTCCTGTGGGGCTCTTGTCTTATCCTCTCATGAGGTATTATCTCTTCCGTGGTTATGATTAGTCTCTTAGCAGCTCTCGCTAGCTCGAAGTCCTCTATCAGTATACCATCTATCTGGGCATTACCATAGATATCGCATCTGTGGACGTGGATGAAGGCCACATCTGGGAAGCAGGCCGGTATGAGGGCTATGGGTTTGCCCGTATAAGGACATTTGATCACCATGCCGGAGCTCTTCCTCATGGTGTCCGTCCCGAGCATGACCCTGGTCGGTATCCAAGGTATGCCTTGAGCGGCAGCTGCGAACCTAAGCTGGAAACCCCAATTGCTCCACTCGCTCACGACTTTCACTTTTCCCTCCTCCACCATGCGTCTCGACGCCGGCGATAGACCTCTAAGCTCATGACCGAAGCAGTAAGCTACCTCTACCTTGGAAACACAGCCAGCTGCTACCAATATATCTACATCGTGAACGGCTGTTTTACCGGCCATTATGAGGTTCCTCTTCCTCTGCCTTATTATCTCGTAGATGGCGGCCATGGAGACCCTGACGTGCCCAAAGCCTCCGAAGGCTATGTAATCCCCGTCTCTGACGAACTTTTTGACGGCCTCCTTGATATCCATAGTCTTATCCACCATCTCCCTGGGCTTGTTCTTAAGGACCCACTCCCGGAA
>CAZVRS010000094.1:0-4085 GCA_964630115.1 uncultured Candidatus Bathyarchaeia archaeon
AGATAGCGAGGGACGTGGCAGAAGGGCGCCTAAAGCCGGAGGATATCGATGAGGAGCTCTTCGAGAAATACCTCTACACCGGCTACCTCCCGCCAGGGCTAAGGGACCCGGACCTGATAATAAGGACTTCTGGCGAGGAGAGGCTGAGCGGCTTCCTCCTCTGGCAGTGCGCCTACAGCGAGCTCTGCTTCCTGGACATCTACTGGCCCGAGTTCAGGCGCATAGACCTCCTCAGGGCCATAAGGACTTACCAGATGAGGCAGAGGAGGTTCGGCCGTTGAGGGGGCCGTGAGGAGGACCGCTTCCTTACGGCCTCAAAGGCCCTCATGTTGGCCGGGCTCACGGGCTCCATCTTGTTTTACGAGCTGGGCCTGCCTCACGGCCTCTCGGACGCCGTATACATCGCATGCCTCATCTTGGCCTTCGCCCTTATGGGGCGTTCCCATGGGAAGTTCCCGTCCATCTTGGCCATAGGCTTCTCGGTCGGCTTGGCCTTCGAGGCCTTGAGCATCGCCACGGGCCTGCCCTTCGGCAGATACAGATACGTGGCCCTGGACACGGCCCGCATACTGGACGTGCCCGTGTTGGTGCCGGTCATGTGGGGCGTCTTCTCGGCCATAGTCTACCTGGCCGCTAGGCCTTTCGCAAGAGGGCTCAAGCTCGTGCTCCTGGCTTCCTCACTCATGGTCATCTTGGACCTGGCCCTAGACCCGGCCATGACCTCCTGGCGGGCGTGGGTCTGGGAAGGCGGCTGGGGCCCTACCTGGCATGGGGTCCCGCTCAGCAATTTTGCGGGCTGGTTCTTCGTCTCCCTTGTGATAACGGGCCTTTACGAGCTTGTCCTGAAGGGCAACGGGCCCGAGGACGAGTTCTTCTCCCTGATGTATGTCTATGACCTGGCCCTGATAGCCCTCCAGGCCCCGGAGGACGTAGGGCTGTTGGCCCTGAGCCTGGGGTTGACCGTGATCTCCCTGCTCTTCCTGCTGGCTCGCCCGGGCAGGCACCTGGCCGTCAGGGCTTGAGGCCATACGGGAACTCCGTCAGGACCTCGCAGCCGTCCTCAAGTACTAGGACCGTGTCCTCTATGCGGACGCCCCCTCTCCCGGGCAGGTATATGCCTGGCTCCACCGTCACGGTGTAGTTGGCCCCGAGGACTTCCTCAAAACCAGGTGCGAGCCTCGGGGGCTCGTGGACTTCTATGCCCAGGCCATGGCCAAGGCCGTGGACGAAGTAGGGCCCGTAGCCAGCCTCCTCTATGACCGACCTGGCTATCTTATCCGCCTCGGAGGCCCTCAGGCCGGCCCGCAGGGCCATTATGGCCTTCTGCTGAGCCTCCCTCACGATGCGGTAGGTTTTCTCCTGCCAACCCCCGGGCTCCCCCACGGCGAAGGTGCGTGTCATATCCGATACGTAGCCGCAGCACGTTGCCCCGAGGTCCACGACGACTAGATCGCCCTTCTTAAGCTCCCTGCCGGATGCCCTGGCGTGCGGCAGGGCCGAGTTAGGCCCCGAGGCCACGATTATGTTGAACGGGTGCTCTTCTGAGCCAGCCTTCCTGAGCGCTTCCTCTATCTCGCCCACGACCTCGAGCTCCGTCCGCCCGGGCTCCATGAGCTCGGATGCCACCTCCATGCCCTTGACGGCCATCCGGCAGGCCTCCCTGACGAGCTCTTTCTCAAGCTCGTCCTTCGACTTCCTAAGGTCCCATATCGGGCCGCTCAGGTCGGTCAGGTTTCCACGCCCGAGCTCCTTGGCGAGGCGGGAGTAGGTCTTGATGGGCAGCTCGTCGAAGCCCAGCTTCCTGATGCCCATTTCCTTGAGGAGCTTTATGGTCCGGTCGTCCAGCTTCTCGCCCAGCCTCAAGTGCTCGACCCGGACGGCCTCCGGTGCCCTGGAGAAGTGCTCTTGGGCTGCCATGAGGTCAACACCGCCGACCAAGATGGCCGGTTCACCGTCGGCCGGCACGATGAGCCTCGAGCCCCCCTTGAAGCCCGTGGCGTAGAAGATGTTTGAGGGCCTCGATATCAGTATGGCATCTGCTTCCTTCTCGGACGCCAGGGACCTGAGCTTCCCAAGGTGCCAGGGGACCTTCATGCCAGCGGGGGCTTGGAACTCGGCCTTAAGAGGCTTCGGGTCAAGAGGGCTCGGCATGGAAGGGCCAGGGCCGGGCGAGGTCCTTAGGGCGGTCCTGAAGGTCAGGAGGGAACTCGGCCTGAGGACTAGGGTGAGGCCCAGGATAAGGGCCCTCTACTACGATGAGGAAGGCGATTTCCTGCTCGTGGTGGTCCCGGACAGGCCGGACAAATCGGCCATACTGGGCCCCGGCGGGCGTGTCCTGAAGGCCGTCAGGGCTGAGCTCGGCCTATCCGGCATGGCGGTCCGCTCCCACACGGACCTGGTGGTCAAGAAGGCCAGGGTCAGGGAGGCTCTCGGCAAGGTCGTGAGGATGGCCAAGAAGGCCGACGGCCTGCTGAGGGAGGGGCTTGAGCGCATAATCGAGCTCCTCAGGGCCGAGCTTCGCTACCCGCCGAGGAACTGGCCTTCCTTCGAGCCCCTGGACGGGCCTTTCATGGCCGTTGGCTTCTCGGGCGGCGTGGACAGCACGGCCCTGCTCTACGTGGCCAGGAAGATGGGCCTCGAGCCCGTGGCCGTGACGGTGGACGCCGGGGGCTGGATGATCCCTGAGGAAGTGAGGGGCTGGATGGAGGCCGTGGTGGCGAAGCTGGGCGTCGAGCACGTATGGCTGAGGGGGGACGAGGAGGTCTTCGGGGCCGTGCTTGAATACGCAAGGAGCGGGCGGAGGCACCCATGCAAGATGTGCCACGAGGAGATAGAACGTGAGGTCCTGTCGGCCGCTGTTGAAATGGGCTTGCCAGCCGTTGCCTTCGGCGACCTATTGCCAACGGGCCGCTTCTCCGCCTACTGGCTCAGGGTCAAGGGCCGCAGGCTCGCCAGGCTCAACCTCCTGGCCTCGCTGGCCCTCTTTAAGACGGATACCATACTGATGTCCAGGATGGCCGGCAGGCCCTTCAGGGGCCTTTACTTCGGATGCCCCCTCCTCAAGGTCGTCCACAGGGAGTATAAGTATATGAGGCTCCCCTCCATCCAGAGGGTCCTGAGGGAGGCCAGGGCCGGCATATTGGAGCCCAACCAGGCGTTGGACCTCATAAAGAGCATAATCGGGCGATAGTTTTCCAGGCCCCTGTTAAAAGGCATCCGTGAGGTGGGCCCTTAGTTTTAAATAGAGGGTGCTAACGTGCCCTCGGAGTGGGGATTGGGGGAGCCCAAGCCCCTTGCCGCCCTCTCCCCCAATCCCCACTCGAGGCGCAATACTTTTTAGCACTGGGCATCTGGCGTTCAGGTGCCCAAGTTGAAGGCCACCGAGACCTGGGTGAAGGCCTCTCCCCTCAGGCGTGCCAGAATCCTGCTGGCCGCCGAGTGCGTGAAGAACCTATACCCCGACATCTTCAAGGAGTTGGCGGAGGGCCGTGTCGTCCTGACCTGTTGCCCAGAGACCGAGAACCCCACCATGCTCATGGGGAAGCTGGCCTCCATGATGACCTGCTCCAAGCCAGCCGAGATCGTGGTGGCCAGCATAGAAGGCTCGCCGCACTGCCTCCTCCTCCACATGGCCTTGAACGAGGCCCTCTTCGTGGCCAAGATAAGGGACGTAGAGGTCCGCCACTACGTGGTCCTGGACGGGCGCCTGATAGAGGTGAGCGAGGAAGCCGCCCGGCTGGCCCGCTACCTGCACCTCGTCCAGAAGGCCCTGGAGAAGTGCCCCGAGCTGCTTGAGGAACTAGGCCGATACAGCTTAGAGCACAAGTGGGCCACCGGGAGGCAGGGATAAAAGCCCGATCGGGCCCTCACCGCTCTGGGAGGAGCTTCCTCAGCTCGCCCACGAGCTTCTTGACCGCTTCAGCGTGGTGCTTGAACGTGGCCTCCCTCAGGAAGCCGTGGTAGTAGTTTGCGTGGAGCCTCTCGGCGCTCGCAAACCAGGCCGATAGCTCGGGCATGCCGAGCTCCTCGGCGAGGGCCTCTACTATATCGCAGTAGTCCCTGTGGCTGTAGTGCCTCCAGCCCCT
>CAZVRS010000095.1:0-4078 GCA_964630115.1 uncultured Candidatus Bathyarchaeia archaeon
TACGTCGAGACGGGCGACATAAGGTTGGCCCAGCGGGTATCGGGCCTGATCCTCGAGGACTTCATAGAGCTCGTGAAGAAGGCCGGGATAAGGACGGGCCTCTAGAAGGGCTTCAGCTTAGGCTTTACGGGCTCCGCCATCCAATCCTTGAGGCCAGCTTCTTCTATGGCCTTCATGACCTCTTCGTCGTCGGCCCCACGCCTTATCTCCACCTTCAGCTCGGTCGGCTCGAGGTGCTTTATGTTCGCCCTCCTCCTCTTCACGCCCGTCAGGGGCTTGGGGCCCGTCACCAGGACGAAGTTGTCGTCGATTATGTCCACTATGACGCACTTCCGCCCCGACTCACGGCCAGCTATCTTAACGCAGATCCGGCCGACCTCTATGGCTGGCACCTCGCCTCACCTCGCCTCCTAGAGGGGCCCTGGGGGGCCTATATTAGCGGAACTCGCCCCTCGACATCATGGATTCTATCACGGCCCTCACGGCCCTTATGACTTCGTCGGGGCTGAGGTTGTCCGTGTCCACTATCAGGTCGTAGGGGCTCAGGTCCCAGAGGTCGAAGCCGTATATGCGCTCATATATCTGCCTGGTCTTCTCCTCCTTCTCCCTCAGGGCCCTCAGGGCTTCCTCATGTGAAACGCCATCCCGGCCAGCTACCCTCCTCGCCCGGACCTCCTCGGAGCCATAGAGGCACACCTTCAGGCAGCCGGGCTTCTTGAGGAGCTGGGCTATCGTCCAGCTGTCTATGACCACGTTGCCCTCCTCAGCCAGGCTCACGAGCCACTCATCTACTTCCCTGTCGAACCTTGGGTTCTTAAGCCTCTCCTCCATGAACTTCATGCCCTCTGGCCCTTCCCACCAGCCCGGGCCAGAAGGGCGGTAGCCCAGCTCACGGGCCTTTTCCCTAAGGGCCTCGCCACCAGATACATACCTGAGGCCATAGTGCCTGGCTAGCTCACGGCCTACCGTGCTTTTTCCCGTCCCTGAGAGGCCAGAGATACATATCACTAACTTGGCCTTGCCTTCAGCTCGCTGGCTGGGGCGGCCTGAGGGCCCTGACGGCATTTATTAGGCCCCTCCTCAGGCACCTCGGGCATATCACGCCACCGTAGGGCCTCTCCGGCCTGCGCTCCGTGTGGGCCAGCTTCCTCAGCCTAGATGGCCTCTCCCTCGGCACGCCGGAGAGTATGGCACCGCAGATGCCGCACCTCGCTGGGCCGGGCTTCCTGCGCTCGTAGTGGATGACCACCCTCCCTCCGGGCGTCCGGACCTTGACCCTCCTCAGGCTCCTGGACCGTAGGGCCGGCCTGGGCATGGCCGTCCATCTCCTACTCGGTCAGGCTGATACCGAAGGCCCTCTGTATAAGCGTTCCGAGGGCCAGGCCGCATATCATATACCAGAACACGAAGTTGAGGGAGATGCCGGGCCTCTGGAGGCCTATGGGCAGGTAAGCTATGGTCGTCCTCTGGCCGAAGTATGGTATCAGAATGAACAGGATTATGAACAAGCTGACGATCATGGATATGAAGGCCTTTGATTGCTCCCACATGAGCTCGCTCCTTATCTTCTCGAAGTGGGCGAGCCTCTTCCTGAACCTCCTCTCGGCCTTTAGCCTCGCCTTCTCATCTTTGGCCCTGAGGGCCTTCTTGAACAGCTTCTCGTATTCCTTGAACTCCCGCCTGAGCCTGGCCAGCTTCTTCTTGTCTATCAGCAGGCTGTTCAGGGCTGTGTTGAGGGCCGTCATGCCTAGGGCCGCCAAGACGGCCAGGTAGGTAGATGTCGGTATGGGCCACGGCAAGCGGGCCCTACCCCCTGAAGAGCTCCAGAAGGGCCTTGGCAGCTTCCTTCTGGCCTCCCGTCGGGTTCTTTATTATGACGACCGGTGCGCCCGTCAGGACGGAGCAGGCCGAGGCAACCATGCGTGAGAACTCGAGCTCCTCCTTCAGCTCCTCCATGACCCTGACGTCCCTAAGCCTCTCGCCAGCGGCCAGGTCTTTGGCCCTGCGGGCCGCTATCTCCTCCGGGTCCGTTTCTATGAGGACGAGGAAATCGGGCTTTAGGGCATCTAGGACGTGCTTGGGCAGGCCGGGCAGGTAGCCCGTCCCGGTCCTGATTATCATGTGCGTGTCTATTATCACGTGCCCCTCCGCCGATTCTATTGCCTTCGCAAGCTTGGCGGCCGCCTGGGCCTGGATTACCCTCTGGGAGCTGACGTCCATCTTCCTGAGCTTGTCCCTGTGCAGCGGCCGGCCGGATTTCTCCATTATCTCGACCATCACGTCCCCGAAGTTAAGGACCTTCAGCTTTATGCCCTCCTGGGCCGCAAGGGCCTCTGCCTCCTTGCATACCGTCGTCTTCCCGACGCCCGGTATGCCGGTTACTATCGCCACCTTCTTGGCCATTTTTCCACCACCCCGACGGCCCCTTGTGGTGCTTAAGCCTCACGCCTCCCTCAGGTCAGCACCCTATACGGGCACTCGTGGTCGCACTCGTTAGCCACATCTAAGGGGCAGATGAACTCCATGGAGCCGTCCTCGTAGATCACTATTATGGCGTCCAACTTCTCCTCGTGCGGGCACCTGACTGAGACGGCTGCAGCCACCTTGACCTCTGGTTTCTCCTCCCCGGCCTCCATTTCCTCCTCTATTTCTTCCTCGAGCGTCATGCCCTGGCACCGCCTACGGGGCGGGCTTTCGGCATTTAAGCATGAGCCTGCTACATGCGCTCCAGCGCCTCTATGCCCAGGAGGTCCAGGGCGTTCCTCAAGACGATCCTGACGGCCTTCACGAGGGCCAGCCTGGCATCAGATAGGCCCTTAGGCTCGGCCCTGAGGACCGGGAGGCTGGCGTAGAAGGAGTTGAATTTATCGGCCAGGTAGACGGCGAAGTTGGCCACCGTGTCGGGCCTGAGGCTATCGGCCGCATTTGCCACGACCTCCGGAAAGCGTGCCACGGCCAAGACGAGCTCACGCTCGAGCGGGTGCCCTAGGAGGCCGTAATCGGGCTGCTCGGGCTCCCTCCCTGCCTTCCTCAAGATGCTGCAGGCCCTCGCATGCGTGTATTGGACGTAGGGGGCCGAGTTGGCCTCGAAGTTGAGCACCTTGTCCCAGGTGAACACGACATCCTTATCCGGGTCCTGGGCCAAGAGGGCGAACTTGAGGGCCCCTATCCCGATGGCCTCTGCTATCTTGGCCCTCTCGTCCTCCGGCAGGTCGGGCGAGTGCTTCGGTATCTCCTCGTAGGCCCTTGCCACCGCCTCCTCCATCAGCCCGTCGAGGGTTACGAGGCGGCCCCTCCTGGAAGACATCCTCATGCCGGGCATCCTGACCAAGCTGTATGAGAAGTGAATGAGCCTGCGGGCCTTCTCGTGCTCGCCCATGGCGTGGAGGGCCATCTTTATGTGCATCTGGGCCAGCTTCTGGTCGGCTCCTATGACGTTGATGACCTCATCAGCGCCCGAGGTCTCGAACTTCTCGAGCGTGTAAGCTATGTCCCTGGCCACGTAGAGCGTCGTGCCGTCTGACCTGGTGAGGGTCAGGGGAGGCACCTTGAAGGAGCTCGATAGGCCCAGCTCCTCCTTCAGGCCGAATATCTCCGCCACCCGATCGGCATCGAGCTCTAGGGCCCCTCCCCTTATCTCCACGAAGCCTGATTCCTCCAGGCGGGCTAGGACCTCGGAGACCTTGCCGCTCCAGAGGAGGTCGCTCTCCCAATCCCAGCTATCGAATTCTATCCCGAGCCTAGACAGCGTTTCCCTGAAGCCCTCGAGGCACTTGGCGCATATCGACCTCACGAGTTCCACGGCCCAGTCCTCACGGACCTCGTAGGCCCTCATTATCTCGGATATGTAGGCCTCCGGGTCCTCATCTGATTCCACGGCCGAGTATAGCTTCTCGAAGAGCTCCGGTGCCTTCTCCTTCAGCTCGAAGGCCGAGAAGGCCCACTCGTCCAGCTTCGCCCTTATCCTGCGGGCATCTTCCTCCCTGCCCTCCCTGACGGCCCTGTCGAGCTCTTCCTTCAGCTTCCTTATCTCGAGGGCGCAGTTCGTCATGGCGTATATGAGGCCGAAGAAGTGGTC
>CAZVRS010000096.1:0-4075 GCA_964630115.1 uncultured Candidatus Bathyarchaeia archaeon
TCATGACCATTTACCTGGCCCTCCTCTACCCGCTCATCATAAAGATGAGGAACAGGGCCTCCATAGCCGTATCGTTCGGCCTCTTCGGAGCTGCCCTAGCATCCATAATCTACTGGCTGTTGAAGCACATGATGCCCGTGGCGTCCCTGAGGGTCGAGGCGCTGGCCCTCTACGTCATCTTCCTGGAGATAGTGGGCATGGAACTCTTCCACCACCTCTGCGAGGAATACGTGTTCTACGAGAGGGATTGGCGTTCCTACCTGCTGGTCGGCCTCCTGTCTGCTGTCTTCTTCGCCTGCCTCTGGTTCTTCCTAGGCCCGAGCGGCTGCGGCCTGGAGCCCTCGCTGACCGTGCTGATATCCGTCGTGCTGACCATGATGTTCGCCTGGGCCGTCCTCCCCGAGAAGCCCATCTGATAGAGACCTTATTCTCGAAATCCTTAAAACCAGGCCCCGACCTCAGGGAGGGCCCGGGGAGGCAATTGAAAAAGCAGGAAGGACCGAGTGCCCTAGTCAAGCTGAAGACGGTCAGGGTAAAGCTGGCCTCAAGGCCCGGATCGGGGCCTCAGCTTCTCTTTTATCTGCGCATACCTCCACAGGGCCGCTAGCGCCCTCACGGCCCTCCATATCGACGGGTAGGTCGGGAAGCCGGCGTTCTCCAGGGCCTCCACTGTCTCCTCCACGGCCCCCTTGTCCCCGCTCACGCATATTGAAACGGGCTTGTGCGGTGCTTCCTTCTTCAGGACCGAGAAGTGCTCCACGAATTCCTCGGGCCCTATGTAGAAGGGCATGTCCTTGAACTCCCTGGACAGGACCATGATGTTCACCATTATGGCATCCACGTTCTCGTCCCTGGCCAGTATCCTGACGGCCAGCTCGTAGGCCCTGCTGCCGATGGTCTCGTAGAGCGGTTCCACGTCGATTGGGTGGCCGGGCTTGGCCCAGGGTGGCAGGGCCTTGGCAAGCTCGGCCAGGCTTTCCTCCTCAAGCTCCGCCAACTCCAGGCCCCTTAGGGCACACTCGTCGGAGGCCAAGACGTAGCCAGCGCCCGAGTAAGAAGCTATGCCGACCTTCTTCCCGGCCGGGATGGGCTGCATGGCGAAGGCCTTCGCCAAATCCAGCATTTCCTCGAAGCTGTAGACCCTTATCAGGCCGCACTGCCTGCAGGCAGCATCGAACACCTCATCACGGCCGGCCATGCTGCCCGTGTGCGAGAGGGCTGCCTTTCGGCCGGCTTCGGTCCTCCCGGACTTGAGTATGAGGACGGGCTTCTCGGAAGCAGCCTCCCTGGCCACACGCATGAACCTGCGGCCGTCCTTGATGCCCTCCAGGTAGAGCGCTATGACCTTCGTCTCCGGGTCGAGCGCCAGGTATTCCAGGGCATCCGATTCGTCCAGGTCACACTTGTTCCCCAGGCCAGCTACCTTGCATATCCCGAACCTCTCGGCCGTCAATATGTGGATGAGGAAGATGCCTGCGAAGAGGCCCGTCTGGACTATGAAGGAGACGGGCCCCGCCTTGACCGGCCCTCCTATGGGGACGAATGTGGTCGTGAAGCCCGTTCTGGCGTTCAGTATGCCCGTCGTGTTAGGGCCTACTATGCGTGTCTCCGTCCCCTCGATGGCCTCCAACATGGCCTCCTGGAGCCTGGCACCCTCGGGCCCCGCCTCGCTGAAGCCCGAGGATATGACGACCACGAACCTCACGCCCTTCTCCACGCACTCCTTGACCACGCCGGGGACCTTCGGGGCCGGTATGCTGACTATGGCCACGTCCACGTGCCCCGGCACGTCCAAGATGCTTGGGTAGCACTTCAGGCCCAGTATCTCGTCCGCCTTGGGGTTGACGGGGTAAACCCGGCCCTTGTAGCCCGCCCTGAGCAGGTTGGCCACCTGTATGTGGCCGAACTTGCGTGGGTTCCTCGAGGCCCCTATCACGGCCACGCCGTCCGGGTAGAAGAGCCTGTGGAGCGGGTGTGATGCGTGCTCCTGCATGGCCGGAGGATGGCTTGAGTGTATGGAACTAAAAAGCTGTTGCCAAAACCGGGATGGCCGCCCGGGGCCATCAGAGCCTCTTGAGCATATACCTGAGCGTGGTGAGACGCTGTATCTCGTTAGTGCCCTCGTATATGGTCGTCACTATGGCGTCCCTGTGGTAGCGCTCCACCCGGTAATCGCCGAAGTATCCGTAGCCGCCCAGTATGCCTATGCACCACTCCGTCACCTTCACGGCCACCTCGCTGGCGAACGTCTTGGCCATGCTGGTCACGAGCGGGTCGGGCTTGCCCTGGTCGATATACCAGGCCGCCTTGTAGGTCAGGAGGCGGGCTGCCTCTATGAGCGTGGCGGCGTCCACGAGCTTGAAGGACACGCCCTCGAACTGTATTATGGGCTGGCCGAAGGCCTCACGTTCTTTGGCATACTTGTAGGCTATCTCAAAGGCACCCTGGGCTATGCCGACGGCCTGTGCGGCCACGCCCACACGGCTCTTGTCGAAGAAGTCTATGGCGTAGTAGAAGCCCCTGTTGAGCTCGCCTAGGAGGGCATCGCTGGGCACCTTCACGTCGTTGAAGGCCACCTCGCCCGTGAGGGAGGGCCTTATGCCCATCTTGTCCTTAAGCTTCGTGACCTCAACGCCTTCCGTCTCCCGGTCGACTATGAAGAGGCTCTGGCCCCTGTGCGGCGGGTGGGCCTTGAGGTCCGTCTGGCAGAGGACGACGAAGAAGTTGGCCACGGGTGCGTTCGTTATGAAGGTCTTCACGCCGTTTATATACCAGGTATCGCCATACCTCACGGCCTTGGTGTCCAGCCTGGAGGCCAAATCGCTCCCACGGGCCGGCTCTGTGAAGGCGCCAGCCGATATCCAATCCCCACGGCACACGGGGGGCACGTATTTCTCCTTCTGCTCCTCCGTCCCGTGGGCGAGCACCAAGTCGGTAGCGAAGGTGGCAGCCGTTATGGCTATGCCGAGGCTCGAGTCGGCACGGCACATCTCCTCTATGACCAGGCAGTCCTCGAGGATGCCGTATCCCTGGCCCCCGTATTCCTCGGGGAACCTCATGCTGGTGAAGCCGAGCTTGGCGGCCTTATTGTAGAGCTCCATCGGGAACTCCTCTTTCCTGTCCAGCTCCAGGGCCAGGTCCGGGTCAAATTCCTTCTCGCAGAACTCCCTGACGGCCCTCTTTATGTCCTCCTGCTCCTCCGTCAGCTCGAAGTTAAGGCCTAGTGGCTTCCCCACTCTATCCACCCGGGCCATGAGGGGCCCGGGCTGGGCTTAAATATCTTTCGTGGAGCCATCCGACCTGGGGGCCCAAGTTGGCCGTGGCCTCCGCATCGAAGGCCAGGTTCCTGACCTTCAGGGAAGCCTACGAGCTCCTCGTGAAGCCGAGCGAGGGGCCTGTATCGAAAAGGCTGAACAGGCACGTGTCCATAAGGATAACCCTCTTCCTCATCAGACACGGCATAGCACCATCGCCCACGGGCATGAGCATCATAAGCTTCCTCACGGGCCTGGCCTCTGGAGCCCTATTCGCCCTGGGCTGGCCTCTGGTGGGCGGCCTCTTAGCCCAGATGGCCAGCATCTTGGACGGCTGTGATGGCGAGATAGCCAGGCTGACGGGCAGGGTCAGCAAGAGGGGGGGCATAATAGATGCCGTGCTGGACCGGGTGGCCGATGCAGCTATCATAGCGGGCCTCTCCCTCTACGCCCTCTGCCTTGGTCAGCCGCCGAGCTGGCTCAGGCCCTACTGGCCAGCCTGGCCTCTGCCCTGGCCCTACTTCGTGCTCCTCCTGCTCGTCCTCTCCCTCTCAGGATCTTTCTCCGTCAGCTACTTCTCCGCCATAAGCAGGGCCCTGGCCTCCTACCAGCCTAAGAGGTTCATCGGCACGAGGGACGTCAGGCTCTTCACCATCATGTTGGCCGGTCTGACCTGCTTCTTCCTGCCCTGGGCCTCGACCATCTACATGGCCCTGCTGTCCCTGATGACGTGGGCTGAGGTAGCCAACTGCCTGGGGCAGGTGGTAAAGCTCAGGGAATAAAAACGCTCGGGCCAGCTGGCCCGGAAGGCCTGGCTCACG
>CAZVRS010000097.1:0-4053 GCA_964630115.1 uncultured Candidatus Bathyarchaeia archaeon
CGGCAGGCCCCTGTAAATGACCGCACTCGGCCTGCGGGGCGCCAGCTCGGGTGCATAATGCAGGAGATGACGTCTTCAGGCAAGCTGAAGCTGGCCCACGAGCCCGGAGGGCATAACGATGCCGTCATAGCGCTCGCACTAGCCTGCTGGGCCGCCAGGAAGGGCCCGCCAGGCCTGGCGGTCCGGCTGTGGAAGAAACTGGCCCTATGGCTGTCGGATGCGAAGAGGGCCCTGAGGCCCAAAAGCTGATATGCCCGCTGGGCCAGCGTTCCCCGGCCATGGCGAACAGGCCTAAGAAGCTCGTGATATGTCTGACCGGCATGCCCGGCTCAGGGAAGTCCGTGGTGGCCAAGGTGGCCAGGGAAATAGGCTTCGACGTGATCTCCATGGGCGATGCCGTCCGGGCGGAAGCACGCCGAAGGGGCCTGGAGCCCACGGGACCGAACATGAGGTCCCTGATGTTCGAGCTGAGGGCCGAGAGGGGCCCGGCCGCCGTGGCAGAGCTCTGCTTCCCGCTCATAGATAAGGCTGGCCCGGAGGTCCTCATAGAGGGCGTAAGGAGCCTGGAGGAGGTAGAAGCCTTCAGGGCCCGATACGGCCAAGCGGTCCTGATAGCCGTCCACTCCTCCCCCAGGACCCGATTCGAGCGCCTGAGGGCCAGGGGGAGGCCTGACGACCCCAAGGACTGGCGGGAGTTCGTCGAGCGTGATAGGGCCGAGCTCTCGGTGGGCATAGGCTCTGCCATAGCCATGGCCGACCACATGATAGTGAACGAGGGCACCATCGAGGAGCTGGCCGAGGAGGCCCGGGAACTCCTGGCCAGGCTGCGGGCGAAAGAGATTAATTGGTCAACGGGCCTTTAACACGGGCGGCGGGATTGACGGAGCCTCTGATAACCAGCGTGGACATGAGGGAGTTCAGGGGCATAAGGGCCTGCAAGGAGCCCATAAGGCTGAGCCGCTTCACCGTCCTCATAGGCCGGAACAACTCCGGCAAGACGAGCGTCCTAGAGGCAATAGCCCTCCTCCCCCCATGTGATTTCGATAGCGAGATACGCTTCGTGCCGGTCAGCTGGACCTGGAAGCAATTTATGAATGCCATACACAGCGGGAGGCCTTCTCTCGTTTACGGCTATACTGGGAAAGGGGAGATAAGATACACTGTTCGTGGTGAGGAGCTAAGGCTCCCTCTGAGCGAAGCGGGACCCTTATGGGAGGCGACTAAATCTGAAGTCGCCAAGCTCTTGGAAGTCGGCGAGGACGAGCTAAGGACATCCGTCTTGCTCCTCCCGAATAGCACCGGTTTCCTCGCACAGTTGGCAGACGGGTTGAGAAGGGAGGGGGAGTGGGCAAAGGTGGAGAAATCCGGGGCCAACACGGCGGTGGTCAGGGACCTGATTTCCAAGACCGTTCACGACCGCTTCACGGAGGCGACCGTCCGCTTCAACTCCATAGTGCTGAGGAAGGAGCTGCCCGACGGGCGTGTGATATATGTGAAGGCGGCCGACCTCGGGGACGGCGTGGAACGCACCCTCCTATATGGCCTCTGGCTCGAGACCTACAAGCCCAAGGTGGTCCTATGGGACGACATAGAGGCGTCGGCCCACCCGGGCCTAATAGAAGCGGTCCTGAGCTGGCTGGCCAGCCGGGATTGGCAGGTCGTCCTTACCACGCACAGCTATGACGTGCTCGACAGGCTGGCGGTCGTCGGGCCGGAGGATGCGATCGTCGTGGTCCTGAAGAAGGGGGCCGACGACATCCTGGAGCTCAAATACTTCAGCATCGACGAGCTGGGGGAAATGCTCGAGAGCCACATAGACGTTAGGCGTGTGGTGGATATACTATGAGGCTCGTGAGAGGCCTTAGGCACCTTATAAGGCTCCTAGAGGATTGGTCGGGCGAGGAAGGGCGTGTGCCTTGAGCGAGGTCGAGGTATTGGTCGAGACGCCGGTTTACCCGACGGAAGACCCCGAGAAGGTCAGGAGGGCCGTGGAGAACGTCCTCTTCGGGGCCGAGTATGAGCTTAGGCCAGCCGAGCTGGGTCACGTCTTGGTGGCCCGTGCGAGAGGACGTGATGCCCTGTCGAAGCTGAGGGTCCTGATAAGGATGGACCGTATCTCAGATGCCGTCAGGACTGCCCTGCTGGCGGGCGTGGAAGGCGATAAGCTCGTCTTCTACTTGAACAAGCAGGCCGCCTACGTCAGGCACGTGTCTATGTCGGAGCCCCACGGCGAGTCGCCTCTCGGCCCCATAAGGTTCGAGGTCAGGTGCCCGGACCCAAGGGCCTTAATAGATTGGTTGGCCCCGAGGACGGGCTGACCGAGAAAAATAAAGGGCGTTTCCGGACCCTATTGAGCCGCCGGAGCTACTATGTAGATGTAGGTCATGGGCCCGTCGCCCGTGTTCTGGACGTCGTGCTCTGTCTCGGGCCCTATGTAGGCCACGCAGCCCTCCGACAGCTCGTGCTCTCCTCCATCGGCCTTAAGGACCCCCCGGCCCCTCAGGACCACTATTACCTCCTCGTTCTGGCCCGTGGTGTGCTTTCCCACGCTCTGGCCGGGCAGAAGGTAGGTCAGGCCCACCCTGATGGCCCTGGTGGCAGGCCTTGAGAGGAGCTCCCGGCTGCTGGAACCGACCCTCAGGACCTTTATCATGCTCTCCTCCTCCATGCGATCAGCAGGGCTGCCTCGGCAATTGCGATCACGGCCAGCCCGACCGTCAGGCCAAGGAGCAGGGTGTTCTGGCTCTTGAGGGCCTCGACCTGGTTTTCAAGCTGCCTTATCATGCCTCCGTAGGCCTTCCAGCGGGCCGTGGCATTGAAGAGCTGGTAGGCATTATACTTGAACATGTCGGCCAGCGTCTTGGTGCCCGGGACGGCCCCTGGGAAGTTCGTTAGGACGACGTGCTCGGCGCCTATCTCACGGGCCACCTCCGTGCCGACCTCGGTCCCGCTCTGCAGGTTGTCTATCACTATGGCCACACCCTCCTTCTTGCCCTTGGACACCAGGCCCTCTATGTCCTTGGGGCTCATGCGCTCCGGCGGCGGGAAGGTGGCCGTTATGTTGAAGCCCAGCCAGGAGACGAACGGGACCTGCCACTGCATGCATATGACCTTGATGGACCCAACGCCCAGCTCCTCGGCCCTCGACCTCAGGTAGGAGGCGAGCTCCTGGAGCTCAGAGCATACGGTTTCGTTCATCTCGGTGAAGTAAGAGGCCATGGTGGAGTTCGTCTTCGGGTGGGTGCACAGTATCTCCGTGATGTTCTTCA
The DNA here is from genome assembly GCA_964630115.1 of uncultured Candidatus Bathyarchaeia archaeon. GTDB lineage: Archaea > Thermoproteota > Bathyarchaeia > EX4484-135 > EX4484-135 > EX4484-135. The sequence goes on from CAZVRS010000097.1 coordinate 3,270, forward strand.
CGTAGGATATGGCCCCCTCAGGCGTGTTCCACGCCCCGTGGAGCATTATGAGGTCGGTCTCTTTTCTTCCGGCGGCCTTAAGCAGGTCCATTACCCACGAGAAGTTGGCTATGTGGCCGAGTATTATGTCGGCCTTGCTGACGGCTTCCACATCGCTCGGCCTTATGTCGTAGTGGCCCGGGCAGAAGCCGGCTGGCACTATGGCTTCTACTTCCACGTAGGGCCCGCCGATCTGCTCCACTATGGAGGCCAGGACGGTCGTCATGCACACCACATAAAGCCCGTCGTGGTCCGCCTCGGCCCTGGCCACAGGCTTGTCGGGCAGGCCGGCGGACGCCAGCAAGAGGGCGGTTATGGCGGCCAACACCAGGGCTTTCCCGAGCCTCACCTTCTCACCCCCTTCTCCTCTTCGGGGAAAACACGATTGCGAGGGCGAGGAGGAGGGAGGAGGCCACGACTATGGAAGAGCCTATGGGCCAATCGAAGGTCGTGGAGAGGGCGAAGCCGGCCAAGAAGGAGGTCATGCCTATCGCAGGTGAGAGGAAGAAGACCTTCTTCATGTCGTAGGAGAGCTGGAGGGCGGTTGAGGCAGAATTCATGACGAGTGCATAGACGAGCAGGCCCCCCACGAGCTTCAGGGATAGGGCCACGACGGCCCCGAGCAGGAACAACATGGCGTTCATGTAGGCCCTCGAGTTGATGCCATCTGCCTCGGCCATCCTCGGGTCAAACAACACGGCCTGGACTTCCTTCCAGAACAAGGCCAGGAATGAGGCCGTAATGG
>CAZVRS010000098.1:0-4042 GCA_964630115.1 uncultured Candidatus Bathyarchaeia archaeon
GCTCCGGGAAGCCCTAAGGGGGCGTGTTAAAGCGGCCTTCCTCTTCGGGGGGAGGGCCAAGGGGTATGTCCTGAGGGGGGATGTAGATGTGGCCGTTTTCTTCGGCCGCCCCTACGACCTGTATGAGCTCGGCGAGCTGGTGGTGGACTTGGCCGAGGCCCTGGGCGTGGGGGAAGAACTGGTGGACCTGACGGTCCTAGATAGCTCGCCGCCCGAGCTGGTCCTGGAAGCCCTGGACGGCATTCCGATACTGGTGGAAGATCCAGCCCTGGTGTTTGAGCTTAGGTTAAGGGCCTTAAGGGAATACCTGGACTTGGGGGAGGACCTCAGGGCCCTTGGCCTAACCCCCTAAAGGCCCCTGTAGGACCTGAACCACTCGCAGAAGGCCCTGAAGGCCTTGGCACGATGCGATAGTGCGTTCTTCTCGGATCTGCTCATCTCAGCAAAGGTTCGGCCATCGCCGCCCTCGGGCACGAATATGGGGTCGTAGCCGAAGCCCCCCGTCCCCCTGGGCTCCTGGCTTATGTGGCCGTGAGCTTCCCCCGTGAAGACGACGGGCTCAGAGCCCTTCCCATCGCAGAAGGCCAGGGCCGTCTTGAAGTAGGCCCTCCGGTCCTCAACGCCCTCCAGGAGCCTCAGGATGCCCTCCAGGCCCACGGTCCTGAGCACGTAGGAGGCGTAGGGGCCCGGGAAGCCCTTCAGGGCCTCTATGAAGAGGCCCGTGTCCTCCACCAGGACGGGCAAATCCCATTTCTCGGCTGCCCAGATGGCCCCTTCCCTAGCTATCTCGGCCACGTCATCGTGCTGCAGCTCGGGGACGTCCTCACGGAGGAAGGCCAGGCTGAGGCCGTATTGGGCCGTTATCTCCCGGGCCTCAAGATACTTGTGGACGTTCGTGGAGGCCAGGTAAACGACCCTCGGCGGCACGAGGTCCTTGGGCCTCATGGCCGCAGGCCCGGCCTCGCCCGCCTTACTTATGCCTTGCCCTCTCGGCCACGTAGCGGCCCCTGAGCTCTATCTCCCTGACCTTGTTGACCACGTCGTCGGCCTCGTCGCCCACGACGGACCTGTAGCCCCTTAGGAAGGCTTCCCAGGCCTCCCGGGCCACATCGTGGTGCGTGCTCTCCAAGACACGCTTGAGGAGGTGCAGGTCAACGCCCCTCCGCTCAAGATCGGCTGAGAACTCGCTCAGGCCGAAGTCCACGAGGACCAAACGGCCGCCAGGGGTCCTTATGACGTTCGAGGTCGTTATATCGCCGTGGACGAGGCCGGTCCTGTGCAGGCGCCCGACCATTCTGCCCAGCTCCTCCATCAGACCTAGGGCCTTCCGGCCCTCCCGGGCCAGGAGCTCCTTGAGCCTCTCGCCCCCGACACGCTCCATTATTATGGTGGCCGTCTTCCGGTCGACCAGGTAGATGGCCGGCGTCGGGACGCCCGCCCCCTTGGCCCTGTGGATGGCCTGGGCCTCACGGACCGTCCTACGGGCCCTCAGGGCCCTGTCCAGCTCGGGGTGCCTGTAGGCCTTCGGGACCCTGTGCTTCACTACCACGGGCTTGCCCAGCCACTCGGCCTCGTATATGTGGGCCTCAGCGCCCTTCCGGACCAGCCTCAGGCCCTTAAGGCCCAGCGAGGTCAGCTCGTCCTGGGACATGGTGCTCAGGGCCCAAGGGGGCCTCGTGTTATATTGGCTTGACGGCCCCTCAGGCCGGGCGTGAGCATGAGGGTGGCGAGCGGTCGGGTCGGCCGCATCGTGTTCTTCAGGCTAGAGGAGGGCTCCGACCTCCTGGCGTCCATGAGGGAGCACGTCGAGGCCGAGGACATAAAATCGGGCTTCCTGGCTTGCATAGGCGCCCTGTCCAAGGCCAGGCTGGGCTACTTCCTCGGCCAGGGCAAGTATAAGGCCATAGAGGTCCAGGGTCCCCTTGAGATAGCGTCCTGCGTGGGCAACATATCGGTTGGCCCAGAGGGCGAGACGGTCGTCCACGCACACATATGCGTCTGCGATGAGGAAGGCCGGGCCTACGGTGGGCACCTCCTGGAGGGCTGCTTGGTGAGCCCGACGGCCGAGGTGACCGTGGTAGAGCTGTCGGGGGCCCTCCTGACCCGGGAGCTCGACGCCAAGACGGGCCTAAAGCTACTCAGCCCCAAGGGCCCTCAGGACGTCCTCGTCCGTTAGGTCCCTCCAGCGCTCGTAGGCGTCTGCAACTGCGAAGAACGGGCCAGGCCTCACGTTCAAGCAGATCAGCAGATCGCAGGCCCTCGCCAGCCTCAAGACGGACCCCAGGCTCCCGGTCGGGACGGCTATTATGGCTTCTGAGGCCCTCCTGGCCCTGACGAACCTCAGGGCAGCGGACATGGTGTATCCGGCCGCTATGCCATCGTCAACCAACACGACCCTAAGGCCCTCCAGGCTGTCCGGATAGGGCCTGCCTGACCTCAGGGCCTTGTTCCTCCTCTCCATTTCCTCAAGCTGTTCCCTCACGGCCTCTTCTACGGCCCTCTTGGATAGGCCTAGCATGCGTGCGAACTCCTCGTCCACGAACACGTGCCCGTCGGGGCTTACGGCCCCGAAGCCGGCCTCACGGTTCCACGGTATCAGCAGCTTCCTGCACAAGAGGAGGTCGAGCTCGGCCTTAAGGGCCCTTGCGACCGGGATAGCCACGGGCACCCCGCCCCTCGGTATGGCATATACCATGTCGACGTGCCCTAAGACGGTCGAGCAAGCCTCAGCTAACCTCAAACCGGCATCTGACCTGTCCTTAAACACCCTCTCACGACCGAAGAGTTCTTCATCATAGATGAGGTTGCCGGTCCTCGCCAGCCTCACGGCCATCAGCCCTCCAAGAGCTCCCTCAGGTAGGCCCTAGAGGCCTCTAGGACCGCATCACGCCACGAAGGGTCCTTGAGCATCATGGATATGGCAACCCTCGGCGGCATATCGCCGTATTTGGCCTCCAGCTCGTCCAAGAAGGCTCCAGGGAAAGGCCCGAGCCCTCTTAAGCCCTCGAGGATGGTGGAGAAGGGCAGGTCCTCTCCTTCTTCCTCGCAGGCCTCAAGGATGGCCAGCACTAGCAGGGCCTTTCCTCCTGAGCCCGAAGAAATCGGCTGGGTCAACGCCGTAGGCCGCCATCCTCGCCAGCGTCGTCTCATACGGATCGCATATTTCTTCCTCAAGGTTCGCTGCTACCGCCTCATCTATCTCGGCCAGCCGTTCTATTAGGGCCTTTCGCTCCTCGGCGGGCATTATGCGTGGGTCCGTCATGGCTGCCACGTGGAAGCTCACGCCCTCGTCCAAGAGGGCCTCTATGGCCCTGAAGGGGAGCTCGAAGGCCTCGGGGACAGCGCCCGTCCTGGCCGTGAAGCCCTCAGGCGTCCCGGCCTTGAGGCTGACCCTGACGTGGACCCCCTCAAAACGCCCGATGGCCCTGACGTAGGACCTATCGGCCCCGAAGAGGATGCCGTTCGTCTCGAGGATGAATAGCCTCAGGTCCGTTTCCTGGAAGGCCTCCAGGAGGCCCAGCAGGTGGCGCCTGCAGAGCGTGGGCTCACCGCCCGATATGCGGGCCTTGTTGACCCCATACCTGCGGGCTGCCTCCTCGATGCGCCTCATGGCTTCCTCGGGCCCGTAGAAGCGGCCGAAGAACTCCGGGAAATCACGCTCAAAACCCGTCCAACAGTAATAGCACCTGAGGCAGCAGCCCACTATGTAGCCAGTTGCTATGCCGGCGTAAACGCCCGTGGCGTAGAAGGCCGTGTATTTGCGCTTATCTCCATCACAAACTACGCGCTCCGTCTCCCTGGCCAGCCACAACGGGTCAAAGGGCTTGAAGCCCGGCGTGAGGAAGCGTGGGTAAGGCCGATCGCTCATGCCAGCCTACACGGTGGCCCAGATCGGCTTAAACCTTGGCAAGCAGCCACGTAGGCCCTCATTTAAAAACGTGGGACACCGTTAAATACGGGGAAATACCGGTGGATACGTGTCCTCGGGCGAAGGGCTGACCATCTGGACCATAGGCTACTCGGGCCGGACGAAGGAGGCCTT
>CAZVRS010000099.1:0-4042 GCA_964630115.1 uncultured Candidatus Bathyarchaeia archaeon
ACCTGAAGTCCGTCATGACCACCCTGGCGTCCACGGACCTGGCTGCCTCATCGCAGGCCAGGACTACCTCGAGCTTCTCGTCTATGGGTATGGCCCTCGGGTCCACGACCTCCCCCATCTCCACTTCGTCTTCAACGGCCGGGACCTCGGCCAGGCCTACCTCACGCCCGGGCAAGGATGACAAGGCCCTAGCAGCACGGGCAGCCCTCCTGGCGGCCTCCAGCATGTGCTCTTCATCCGGCCTGGTGGTGGAGGAGAAGCCCCAGGTCCTGACCAGGGCCCTCACGCTCCCCGCCAGCTCTATGGAGGGCACGACACGCTCGACACGGCCCCTCCTGACCTCTATCCTATTTGAGAAGACCTTGCTCACCCTGGCCTCTGCGTATCTAGCACCAGACCTGAGGGCCTCTCGGACGGAGGCCTCGAGGACCTCACGCAAGCCCCTCACCCCAGTATCTTGGAGAGCTCCTCGGCCGTGGCCCTAGACCTTATGAGCAAGAGGGCTAGGTTGGCCGACCGGTAGGCCACGGTTATCAAGAAGGCGTTGCCAGCTGCCTGTATCACGGCCACCTTCTCCTTCGTCCTTATTATCATGTCCTCTAGGGGGCCTGGGCCTATCTTGGAGAGGAAGGAGGAAGCCCTGTCCAACAGGTCGAGGATGTCCTTGACCTCAAGCCCTATCCTGAACCTATCGGCCGACGTCTTATACCAGCGGTAGAGTTCTTCCCCGCCCGGGCCAACCACCATGACCATGGAGATGCCAGCGAGGGCCGAGAGCCTCCTTATGGCAGATCCTATCTGCTTCTCGCCTGAGCCAGCCCCCGGTTCAGACGCCACCTAGCCCACCACACAGCGGGTGTTCATGGATTTAATTAATCTTTCCCGCACGCCGATGCCCGAGCCTGCTTAAATCCTGCCCCACGCCAGGACGGGAGGGGCAGGAGGGCATGTCGGATGAAGAGCTGGAGAGGCTTAAGCTGAAGAAGATGAAGGAGCTCCTCGGGAGGCTGGTAGGCGCTGGCAAGGGCAGCTCCGACAAGCCCGTGGAACTGACGGACCAGGACTTCAAGTCCTTCGTCAGGTCAGGAGGGCTGGTGGTCGTGGACTTCTGGGCCCCTTGGTGCCCCCCCTGCCGCTACCTGGCCCCCATAATAGAGGAGCTGGCCCGTGAATACGCAGGCCGAGTGAAGTTCGGGAAGCTGAACGTGGACGAGAACCCGAAGACGGCCAGGAGGTATGGCATAAGGGCCATACCGACCCTGTTGGTCTTCAAGGACGGCTCCCTCGTGGACAGGATAGTGGGCGCCATGCCGAAGCACATGCTGGAGGCCAGGCTGAAGAAGCACTTGGCCAGCTGAACGAGCGCCCATGAGGAGCCTGGAGGCAGAACTCAAGGTCGGGGTCGGGGACTACATAAGCGCCCTGTGTCATTCCGTCCTGAGGGTAGAGCCCTACACGTCATGCTGGTTCGGCTGTGTCTACTGCTACGCCAGGTGGAAGAGGCCAGCTGGCAGCCCGAGGCCCAAGCCCTGGCTCCCCAGGGCCCTCGAGAAGCTCTGGTCCAAGCTGCCTAGGGGGCTGAGGCTGCCGCCCTTCAGGCTCTCCACGCTGGTCGACCCTCTTCAGCCGCTGGAAGAAGAGCACAAAATGACCTTATTCGTTCTGAGGGCCGCCCTTAAACACGACGTCCCCATCGTGTTGAACACGAAATCCACGTTGTTCTCCAGGGGCCCGTGGAGGAGCCTCCTAGAGGAAATGGCATCGAGGGGCCTGGTGGTCCTCCAGGCATCCATATCTACCATGAGGGAGCACACGTCAGCCCTCTTAGAGCCAAGGGCACCGCCCGGGCCAGAGAGGCTCGAGGCCCTATCGGCCATGAGCGATGAGGTCCCCTGCGTCCTGAGGCTCCAGCCCCTTATACCCGGCCTCTACGAGGAAGAAGCCGACGACATAATTGAGGAAGCCTCAAGGGTGGGCGTCAAGCACGTGATCGTAGAATTCATAAGGGAGACGCCAGAAGGCCTCAGGGCCCTCTACGCCAAGCTGGGCAAGCAAGGCCTGGTTGACCGTGTGGCCTGGGAGCCTTACGGGCGAAGGGGGCGCCTCCTGAGGCCCCACCTGGCCTACAGGAGGGAAATCTTAGCCGACCTAAGGAGGAGGCTGCACCGGGAGGGCATCATGGTATCGTCCTGCAAGGAAGGGCTCGTGGAGTTCCACGACGGGAGGGACTGCTGTGGCCTGAGGTTCCTAAGGCCGGACAGGACGGCCTACAGGCTGACCTTATACGACGTCTGGGCCAGCGGAGGGGACCTCAACAAAGCCGTTAAAGAAGCCCTCAGGTCGGGGCAGGTCGTATTCGGGCCCGATATCACGGGCTACCCGAACCCCATCAGGAAGATACTGAGGGCACACGAGAATAGGCTCCTGAAGATCCTAGAGGACCCAGAGGTCCTGGGCAGGGTGTGCCCAGCTTTAGCAGCTCACGTGCGAGGCACGTAACATCGAGGAGTTCAAATCCCCTGGGGGAACCGTGATATGGCCTTGTCGCCCGAGGTGGGGAAGGTAAGGCCAGACCTGCTGGCCAGGTTCGTCTTCTCTAGGACGGGCGCCAGGGACCCCCGGGTCCTGGTTGGGCCAGCCTACGGGGAGGACTCGGCCGTAATTGACATGGGTGATTTCGTCCTCGTGGTCCACTCGGACCCCATAACGGAGGCCGTGGGCCGGATAGGCTGGCTGGCCGTCCACGTGGCCTGCAACGACGTGGCCGTCAGAGGGGCCAGGCCCAGGTGGCTCCTGCCCGTGATACTGTTGCCCGAGGGCTGCTCCGACGGCCTGCTGGACGAGATAACGGCCCAGATCGACCAAGCGGCCCGTGAGATCGGTGCTGCCGTGGTTGGTGGCCATACCGAGCGTTGCCCTAGGCTGGACAGGCCAATAATATCCATGACGGCCATCGGGACGGCCCCCAAGGACCGATACGTCATAACGGGCGGCGCCAAGCCGGGCGACGCTGTCCTTATGACGAAGGGAGCCGGCCTGGAGGGGACGGCCATACTGGCCACGGACTTCTCGGCCGAGCTGGCTGAGGCAGGCGTCCCCGAGGAGCTGCTCGAGAAAGCCAGGGCCTTCATGTCCGAGATAAGCGTGGTCGAGGAGGCCCTAGCTTTAGCCGAGGTAGGCGTGAACTCCATGCACGACCCAACGGAGGGCGGCCTCCTGGGCGGTTTGGCGGAGCTTGCCTATGCGTCGGGCAAGAGGGTGGAGGTCTGGGAAGAGAAAGTGCTCGTCAGGCCCGAGACGGAGGCCGTGTGTAGGGCCCTGGGCGTCGACCCGCTGAAGCTCATAAGCTCTGGCTGCCTCTTGGCCACGCTGCCCAAGGAGAAGCTCGGCGAGGCCCAGGAGAAGCTCGGCAGGCTGGGCGTGGATTGGGCCGTGATAGGGGAGGTCGGGGAAGGCCCTCCCGGCCTGTTGGTCCACAGGGAGGATGGCCGGACCGAGCGGGTGGGGCCGTTCGTTGAAGAAGAACTGGCCAGGCTTGTGTCCTCCAGAGGGCCCGTCAGCGTGCCACGATGAGGGCCTCCCGGTTGAAGGCGTGCCGGGCCAACCGGACGAACAGCAGGTCGAGGACGAGCAGGACGGCTGCTGCCAAGAGCAAGTGGGCGGTCCTCACGACCAGGCTCCCGAAGACCTGCCCCATGAACAAGGCCAGGAGCGGGATGAGCAGTATGGCTGCGTAATTGCTGGCGTCCTTGACCGTGCTGGCCCTGGCGGAGCCCAGGACGACGAGGCAAAGGCCCAGGAAGGCGTAGGCTGGCGTCAGCACGCACACTATCAGGGCGGTCTTCACGGGCGGGAACCAGGGGCAGCCGAAGAGGCCAGCGGTCAGCAAGTTGATCAGAAGGCAGGTCAGGCCAAAGGAAGCGTATATGGAGGCCAGGGTGGGCAAGAAGGAGGCCAGGACCTTTCCCAGGAAGAGCTCTGAATCGCTTATCGGGGCCGCCAGGAGGAACTCTATGGTCTTGCGTTCCCTCTCGCCCGCAAA
>CAZVRS010000100.1:0-4037 GCA_964630115.1 uncultured Candidatus Bathyarchaeia archaeon
GAGGGCCTTATGCGCACCATCCTGAAGCCCCTCAAGGTCGGGTTGGGCATCTCCACGAAGGCCACCTTGCCCGTGATGCCTTCTTCGTCCTCGGCCAAGCCGATAAGGTCGTGTTCCGCTGGCGTCAGGGACCTGGCGATCACCGTCCTTCCCGACACGCTCAAGGTGCAGCGTATCGGGAGGCCGAGGAGCAATTCCCCGCCTTCCTCTAGGGCCTTTTTCACGGCCGATAGGAAGCCGTGGGCCCCGCAGCACAGCTCCGCTATCCTGACCGGAACGCTCTCCTTCCCCATGGCCAAGACGGGCACCCCGGTCCGTGAGGAAAGGCGTGAGGCCCTTGAGGCCACTTCCGAGAGGGCCCTTATGGCTTCCTTGGGCGCCCTAGGCCAGAGCCTGGCTATGTCATCTGGGCCCAGCTGGTCCAGCCTTGCCCTCCCGAGGCTGGCATCGAAGTGCACCACGTCAGCCCCGTGGGCCTCCAGGAGCTCCCTGGCGAGCTCTATCTCCTTCACCAGGACATCGTAGCTCTTCTCTATGGGGCAGAAGTGGGCTTCAGCCAGCATGGCGCTCGGGGCCCTGTAGGGCTCCTCCACCAAGACGGCCACCGTGCAAACTATGCACGTGGGCTCGAAGTCCGGCCCCAGGATGGAGCTGCCGGAGTCAGCTGCCACTATCCTCAACCCGGGCACCGGCCCAGATGGCCGGGCCAGATACTTAAGCCGTGGGCCTTGGGTCAGCGGGGGGAAGCCTTGTCCTGGAGGGAGGAGGCCAAGAAATCGGCTGCCCTCAGGGCCGTATCGGAGCTGGTGGAAGACGGGATGGTGATCGGCCTGGGGAGCGGGACCACCATGACATACGTCGTGGAGGAGCTGGCCAGGAGGGCCCGTGAGGAAGGGCTTGAAGTCCTCTGCATACCGACCAGCTACCAGGTGAGGTATCTGGCCCTCGAGCTCGGCCTCAAGCTGACCAGCTTAGACGAGCACCCCGAGCCCGACCTGGCCATAGATGGGGCCGACCAAGTGGACGGCAGGTTGGACATGATAAAGGGCGGTGGGGCAGCCCTAGCCCGTGAGAAGATCGTGGACTCCTGTGCCAAGAAGTTGGCCATAGTGGTGGACGAGGCGAAGCTCGTCGGCAGGCTGGGCGAGAAAGACATGCCCGTTCCGGTGGAGGTCCTGCCCTTCGCCCTCACGCCCGTCCTGAGGAAGCTAAAGGCCCTCGGGGCCCTGAGGGCCGAGGTAAGGGAGGCTGGCCCCGGCAAGGTAGGGCCCGTCGTGACGGACAACGGGAACTTCGTGGTGGACGCCTACTTCGGCCCCATAGAGGACCCAGGGGAGCTCGACAGGGCCATTAAGGCCCTCCCGGGCGTGGTGGAAACGGGCCTTTTCGTGGGGATGGCGGATGTCCTATACGTCGGGACCAGGTCGGGCGAGGTAAGGGTCATCAGGCGTGGCTGAGGGACGGGAGGGCAGGGCCTAGCTTGCCCACGCCCTTCAAGAAGATGCTGATGGAGGCCCTCAGGGGAGAGGTGCCGGACGAGCTACTGCCCCTCCTGCCCTCTGGGTTCCAGATAATAGGGGATGTGGCCATCCTCTCCCTCAGGCCCGAGGTAGAAGGATACGTGGGCCTCATAGCCGATTTCATACTCGAGAACTTCAGGTATATCAGGACCGTCTGCCTCAAGCTGGGCCCTATCATGGGGCCCGAGAAGAAGCCGCAGGTCAAGGTGGTGGCTGGCAGGCCGAGCACCATAACGGTCCACAAGGAAGCTGGCTGCCTCTTCAAGCTCGACGTGGCCGAGCTCATGTTCGCAAAAGGGAACATAAACGAGAGGGCCCGCATGGCCCGTGTGGTCGGGGATGGCGAGCTCGTCCTGGATATGTTCGCAGGGATAGGCTACTTCAGCATACCCATGGCCAAGACGGGGAAGCCCGACCTGGTGTATGCCGTGGACATAAACCCCACGGCCGTCCACTACCTGGCCGAGAACATAAGGTTGAACAAGGTCAGGGGGCTCGTCGTGCCCGTCCTGGCGGACTGCAGGCGGGTGGCGGACCGTATGCCCGATCTTGCGGACAGGGTGGTCATGGGCTACCTGCCCGGGACGGCCGATTTCCTGCCCTACGCCCTGAAGGCCCTCAGGCCCGAGGGAGGCGTGATACACTACCACGACGTCTACCACGAGCGGGAACTCTGGTGGAAGCCCATAAGGGCCCTGGAGGAGGCTGGCCTCAGGGCTGGCTACAGGCTGGCGGGCATAACGCACAAGAGGATCGTGAAGAGCTACGGGCCAAGGTTATACCACGTCGTCCTAGACGCCCTATTTGAGCCAGCCTGAGGAGGGGCCGCCTTGACGTTCAGCATCATCGCCCTCGGGGCCCGGAGGGGCGAGATAGGGGTTGCGGTCGCTACCGGCTCAACCTACGTGGCCGACAGGGTCCCGCACGTCAAGCCGGGCGTCGGGGCCGTGGCCACGCAAGGATACACGCTCGTCTCCTACGGGCCGGAAGGGCTCAAGCTGCTACAGGCAGGCTGGGGGCCGGAGGAAGCCCTCAGGGCCCTCTTGGCCAAGGACCCGGGCCGTGAGCGCAGGCAGGTGGGCATGATGGACCTCAGGGGCCGATATGCCGTCCACACGGGCCATTTGACGCCCATGTGGCACGGCCATCTGACGGGGCCCGGATACGTCATAATGGGGAACCTCATAGCTGGTCCAGAGGTCCTAAAGGCCATGGAAAATACCTTCTTGAAGGCCGTGGATGAGCGCCTGGGGCTCGGGGAAGCCCTGTTGGCAGCTCTTGAAGCTGGCTCAAGGGCTGGAGGGGACCTCAGGGGCGAGAGATCGGCGGCCCTCTTCATGGCCTTACCGGACGGGAGGGTCGTAAGGCTCAGGGTTGACGATAGCCCAGAGCCCATAAGGGCCCTGAGGGCCGAGTGGGAAAGCACAGCCGTTTAACCCTCGGGGACACGGGCCATCTCCAGGCCGAGGGCGACCAGGGCAGCCGATATCAAGACCGCTGCCACCACCTCCGGGACGGCTAGGCCCAAAGGCGGGCTCAGCAAGGCCCAAATGGCCCAGGTCAGCAGGGAGGCCCCTCCTAAGGCCGATGCCAAGAGGCCCAAGCTGGCCCAGCGCCCTCCCGGACCGAGGAGCTCTGAGACGCCTATGACCACCAGGCCAGCGGGGGTCAGCAGGAAGAAGGCCACGGCAGCCGCTAGGTGCGGGAGGCCCGTGTCCTCGGGCAACAGGCCTATCAAGGCCAGGGAGATCGAGCCGATCAGGAGGATGGCCGAGCCTACCTTGCCAAGGCTCCCTTTTGCCCGCCTTAGGAGGCCGTAGGAGAAGAAAGACGCCAGAAGGCCAGCCACTACCAGGCCCGTGTTGAATATGGGCCACACGGGGGAGCTCAGGGCCCCTAGGTCGCTCAGCGCATTACGGGCCCAGAAGAACCAGGGCGAGAGGGCTATTGAGGCCCCTATGGCCGTGAAGGCCACGACAGGCGTCAGGAGGCCACACAAGCCCGCCAGTTTCCCAAGCCTCACCACGTCCTCACCTTAGCCTAACCCAGTATTCAGCAGCATCCTGGATGGCTATGCTCCTCTTAAGGGCCTCTTCTAGCTCCTCTGGCGTGTAGGCCAGTATCTCGAAGGCCACCTCCCGGCTGGCCAGACGCCTAAGCATGGCCCCCCGCTCCCAGAAGCTCATGCCCTCAAAGGCCCTTGAGACCACCACCAGGTCGATATCGCTGTCCTCGAGCCACGTCCCCTTGGCGTATGAGCCGAAGAGGTAGATGCGGGCGTCCGGGTATGAGCGGCCCACGGCCTCGACGAATTGCTCAAGGGCCTTCCTGACCTTCTCCGGCAGTGAGAGCTTCTCTAACACGCTCGAGGACGTGCTTAGCCACCTCGAGGGCTTTCCCGGCCTGGTATTTGTTAAAGCTGACGGAGGGCCTCAGGAGGCCAGCGTTTGGATACCTGGTCGTCACGTAGTATTGCGAGACCTCGGGCAACCGCTCCTTGACCTCATCGGGCAGGCC
>CAZVRS010000101.1:0-1847 GCA_964630115.1 uncultured Candidatus Bathyarchaeia archaeon
GATATAGCCATATTGGTCATAGACGTCATGGAGGGCTTCCAGGCCCAGACCTACGAGTGCCTCAGCATCCTGGAGGCCCGCAAGACGCCCTTCCTCGTGGCAGCCAACAAGATAGACCGCATACCGGGCTGGAAGCCCATCCCCGATGCACCGTTCATGGTGTCCTATTCCAAGCAGGACCCCTACGTCCAGAGGGACCTGGACGAGCGCATATACAGCATAATAGGGACCTTCTCGAGGCTGGGCTACAGGGCCGATAGGTTTGACAGGATACAGTTCGGCAAGATAAAGACATACGAGGAGCTCATCAGGACGGTCCCGATAGTGCCGACCAGCGCCAAGACGGGCGAGGGCATAATAGAGCTCCTGGCCGTCCTGATAGGGCTGACGCAGCAATACCTGCGCCACAGGCTCGCCACCACCGAGGGGCCCGCCAAGGGCACGGTCTTGGAGGTCAGGGAGGAGGTCGGCCTCGGGACGACCGTGAACGCCATAATTTACGATGGCGTCTTGAAGAAGGGCGATACGATAGTCCTCGGGGGCAAGAGGGGCCCCATAGTCACGAAGGTGAGGGCCATACTCCTCCCGAAGCCCCTCGACGAGATAAGGGACCCGAGGGAGAAGTTCTCGTCCGTGGGAGAAGTCCATGCTGCCGCAGGCGTGAAGATAGTGGCGCCGGACCTCGAGGACGCCCTTGCTGGCTCACCGATATACGTGGTCCCGGAGGGCGAGGACATAGGCCCCTACGTCGAGGCCGTCAGGGCGGAGATAGAGAAGGTGAGGATAGCGACGGACAAGACGGGCGTAGTGGTGAAAGCCGATGCCCTCGGGAGCCTTGAGGCCATAATACAGAGCTTGGCCAGGAGGAAGGTCCCCGTCCGGCTGGCAGACGTGGGGGATGTCTGTAAGTCCGACGTGGTTGAGGCGTCCGTGGTGAAGGAGAAGGACGAGGCCTACGGGGCCATACTGGCCTTCAACGTGAGGGTCCTTCCGGATGCCGAAGAAGAGGCCAGGGCGAGGGGCATCAAGATATTCGAGAGCAACATAATCTACACGCTCATAGACGAGTATGTGAGATGGGCGGAGGAGATGAGGGAGACGAAGCTCAGGCGTGAGTTCGAGGCCCTCGTCAAGCCCGGCAAGATAAGGATACTGCCGGGCTTCGTCTTCAGGCACTCGAGGCCGGCCATAGTGGGCATAGAGGTCCTGGCGGGCCGGATAAGGCCCAGGTATAGGCTGGTGAGGTCCGACGGACGTGATGTAGGCCAGATACTCCAGATACAGGACAGGAAGAAGCCCATCCCCGAGGCCAGGGCCGGCATGCAGGTGGCCATATCAATAGACAAGGCCATAGTGGGGCGCCACATAGAAGAGGGCGACGTGTTGTTCGTGAACGTCCCGCCCGACCACGTCAGGAAGCTGTTGGAGAAGTTCAGGGACAGGCTGGCACCCGACGAGATAGAGGTCCTGGAGGAGCTAGAGGAGCTCAGGAGGAAGAAGCTCTTGGAGGAGCTGGGCTTTTAAGGACGGGAGGCTTTATGAACGGCCCGTGTCGCCCGGGTCCGGGGTGATAGGTTGCCCGGGAGTGAGGAAGAGCTGACGTATAAGATAAACGTCTCCGACCCCAGGACCGGCAAGACGAAGCCCGTCCAGCTCCCGCCCGAGAAGTTCAGGCCCTTCATAGGGCTGAAGATAGGCGACACCATAGACGGCTCCGTAGTAGGCATGCCGGGCTACGTGCTCAAGATAACTGGAGGGACCGACAAGGACGGCTTCCCCATGAGGCCGGACGTCCACGGGGGCGTCAAGGTCCGCTTGCTCCTCAGCGGGCCACCTGGCTTCAGGCC
>CAZVRS010000101.1:1947-3950 GCA_964630115.1 uncultured Candidatus Bathyarchaeia archaeon
TTGTGGCTGCCGACCAAGACCATGAGTTCGTCCACGACCACGAGCTTGCAGTGCGTCCTAACGTGGCCCGAGTCAAACGTAACGTTCACGCCCACGCTGACGAAGTAATCGTAGGCGGCCTGGTTCACCATCACGCCGCCCTCATAGACGTCGCCCTCCAGTATGACGGATACCTCGACGCCCCTCTGGCAGGCGTTTCCCAGCGCCCATACGAGCTGGTTTACCGGGTAATCTGGGTCCCCGGGCTTATACTTCAGCACATACATGATGACGTATATGCTCTTGCTCGCCTTTTCCACGAGCTCCCTGGCAACGTCAAAATAATCCCTGTCATTTATTATTATGACGGTGGCGTTCTGGGCCAGGAGCTCTTCATACCTATGTCTCAGCTCCCCGTAGCTGGCCTCCAGGTTCCTGTAGGCCGTGTAGAAGAACCAGAGGGCAGCTGAGAGCAGCACGACCAATAGGCTCAGGGCTGCCGTGGACTTGGGCACCTTCTTGGCCAAGCTCCCACCGGCCTGAGCTGGCCCCAGGGCCATTTATGCCTTCAGGCCACTATGGTGAACGGTATGCCGAGGAACGTGAAGAGGGCCAGGATGGCGAAGGCCGTGAGGGGGACCGTTATGTTGTCATCTATGTATCGGCCCCCTATCTTCTCCACGTGCTCAACGGCGCTCGAGGCAGCTGCCGCCAGGACGCCCGCCAGGTAGAAGGGCCCGAGGAAGTAGCCCATGGGGGCGCATATTGCGAACATGGCCAAGTTCCCGGACCAGTGCTTCGTCCTACGCTTGAACAGGAAGTTCCTTACTATGCCCGTTATGCCGTCTCCCACGGCCATGAAGAGTATTGGGACGACGCCCAGCCACCAGCCGCCCGTGAGGAACCAGCTCAACGCCATTACGGCTCCCCAGACGAGGCAGAAATCGACTTCATACATGTTGTTCGGGTCCTGGAACCAATACATGAGCTTCCCCGTGTGGTGGGGCCACCAGCATAAGAGGGCCAGGATGATAGCGAACGTGAGCGGCAGGATGAAGTCGTCGAAGAGGTTGAAGACGGGTATGAGGAGCGC
The DNA here is from genome assembly GCA_964630115.1 of uncultured Candidatus Bathyarchaeia archaeon. GTDB lineage: Archaea > Thermoproteota > Bathyarchaeia > EX4484-135 > EX4484-135 > EX4484-135. The sequence continues at coordinate 3,020 of CAZVRS010000101.1, forward strand.
CACGAGACCACCGGCCAGGATGTGTATGACCTTCCTGGCGAAGTATATGCCCACGTATTCATCTCCATAGCGCTCCTTGGCCACCTCATAGACGGCCTTGGAGATCACTTGGACGACTACGACGACCCAGGCGAACAGGCCCAGCGCATAGAGGACCTCCGTGAGTGATATGGAGATGTCCATATCCCGGGCACCCGGCTGCCTATCGGCATGCGTTTAAAAGGCTTTCGACAACTGTCTCAGTAGGGTGATGCTCGTGGAACCTCTCTCCTTGCGGTCGTCAGGGCGACCTCTGGTATAAGTCCTTCCTGTGGGCCTCGAGCATTTCCACCGGCTTGCCTGCGAACTCAGCGGCCGTCATGACCTTGGCCCCGTGCTCACGGGCGACCTCGTAAACGGGCGTTATGCGCTCCTTGTATTTCAGGTCCCTCAGGAAGTGGTGGTCGACCACGAGCGTTTGGACGCCCGACTCCAGCATCCTTATCATGTTCTCCACGGACGCCTGGAGGCTCTTGGCGGAGTAGCGGTATCCGAGCATGTAGGTCATGGGGCCGTCTAAGAAGACGAGGTCGGGCCCCTCGGACAGTATGAAGCTCACCTGGTCCTCTAGGGAGGGGCCTTCCACGTCGGATGTGAAGATGAACTTGTCGCCCCCGTGTTCCACGCACACCTCTATGACGTAGCCCAGCCTCGGGTTCGTCCCGTGATAAACGGGCTCGGAGAACCTTATCCTGGTCTCGCCGAACTTGAACTCACGTCCATCTGCTTCCTCCAGGCGTCTCGGGAAGCCCTCAAGGACGCTCAGGAAGTAGGCAGCCCTCCTCCTCTGGGACATGTTTATCTTCTCCCTCGGGTGCTTTATCAAGGCCACCTTGCCCTCGAATATCTCCGGCTCGTCCGGCATGTGGTGGTCGTAGTGGTAGTGCGTCAC
>CAZVRS010000102.1:0-3845 GCA_964630115.1 uncultured Candidatus Bathyarchaeia archaeon
CCTGGGGCGCTGGTGGTCCCGGGTTCAAATCCCGGCGGCCCCACCAATAAGGCCCCTCTAGAAGCCCAAAACAGCGGTAGCCCACAGGCTGGTAAACCAGACAGGTGGTCCCAGGAGAATGGAGCCAGGAGCCCGAATTCGATATTAAGCAGGGAGACCAGTAGCGCTGGCGCTGGTGGTTTCATAGACCCCCTCCTACAGGCAGCGCTAATGAGAAAACGTTTGGCTCACCCGCTAGTGGCCTCATCGCCCTTGAGCACGTAGAACCTCTCGCCCCTATAGTCCCTCACGGCCAGGAGGCCTTCCGATATGAGCCTGTCCAGCTCGGCCCTCACCATTATGGGTTCCTCGCCCGTGGAAAGGCATAGCTCGTGGAACCTGCAGGGCCTGCGCTCCAGAATGGCTATTAGGGCTTTCCTCAGCTCCCCTGCCCTCCTCCCGACGGGCCCCGGCTTGGGCGGGTGCCACGAGATCACCTCGGCGTCCTTCAGCTTGCCCGACAGGCAATCTGCCACGGCCCTTAGCTCCTCGGGCGTGAGGGCTTCCACGTAGGCCTCAGATGGCGGCCTGGTGGGCGTGTTGACCTGCACTTGATCGGGCCCTATGGACCTGAGGACCTCGGCCATGCGTTCTAGGCTGGCCTCGTCCGTGTTGACGGGCCTGCCGTGCGCCTTGAGGAACATGGATTGTATGGCCAGCCTCCCTCTGGCGGACCTCCTGACCTCCCTCAGGCCGTCTATCACCACGTCCAATTCTATGCCCTCGGCTGGCCTGTTCACGAAGTTGAAGACCTCAGGCAGGGAGGCGTCCAGCTTGGCTACTACCACGTCGGCTTCCCTGACGGCTTCTACCACCTCGCCGAGCCAGAAGAGGGACGAGTTGGTCAGTATGGCCACGGGCACGCCGGGGCATAGATCCTTGACGGCCCCTATCATCTCACCCAGCTCCGGGTGGAGGGTCGGTTCCCCGCTCCCCGAGAAGGTCAGGTGGTCCAGGAAGCGGGTGTCCACGCCCTCCAGGGCGGCCCTTAGCTCCCTCACCAAGTCGTCCACGTGGACCTTGGGCTTAAAATCCCGAGGTGTCCTCACTTTACGAGCCGTTCTGCCGAGCTGGCAGTAAATGCAATCGAAGGTGCAGGTCTTCGGGGGCAAAACAGGATCTATGCCCAGGGATCGGCCGAGCCTCCAAGATATTATAGGGCCATATACCACGGACGTCCTGCCCACCTCCACGCCCGCAGGCCGGGGTCTATTAAGCCTTGAGCTTGTCCATCCATTCCCTCACGGCCCTATCTGAGGCCACCATGGACATGAATTCTTCGGCGGTCTCCACGAGCTTCTTGGCCTGTCCTTCCCCGTGCGCCATGGAGGCGAAGAAGTGGGCGTTTTGCTCCGTCATGTATAACACGCCCCTCAGCCTCATGAACAGGTGGAAGAGTTCGTAGATCTTAATGCTCCACCTGGCCTCTACGGCCGTCCTGTGGTCGACGGGCCTCTTGGTCGTGAAGTGGAGCCCTATCATGCTCCCCTCGCCCGTAGTGTGGCACGGCAAGCCGAATTCATCGCCCAGCTTGTCCAGCTCGGCCCTAACCTTGTTCCAGAGGTCGTTGAAGCGCTCGTAGAGCTGCCTGTGGGCGCTCAGGTGGCCGACCAAGGCATAGCCGGCTGCGAGCGTTACCGGGTTGCCCGTGAAGGTCCCCCCGTGTGCACTTCTCTCCCTCGGGTCCGGGTGCTTGAGGTGGTCGAGGAGCTCCATGATCTCCGACGGGCCTGCGAAGGCGCCTGCGCCTGGGAATCCCCCTCCAACCGCCTTGCCCAGGACCACTAAGTCGGCTTCAACGCCGAAATACTCCTGCCCTCCCCCGGGTGCGAGCCTGAAGCCCGTTATGACCTCGTCAAATATCAGCAAGGCCCCGTGCTCGTAAGTCAGGTCCCTTAGGCCCTCGAGGTAGCCCGGCTCGGGGCCTATGCATCCTGCGGCACCCATCACGGGCTCAACTATCACGGCTGCCACATCGCCGCCCTTCAGAGCCTTCTCGGCTGCCTCCAGGTCGTTGAAGGGCACCACGATCGTGTTTGCTATGGCTTCCTCCGGCAGCCCTTTCGACTCGGGCACGTTGTAGGGTGGTGCCACCCCCACGTGGAGGCCATCGTAGGCGCCGTGCCATCCCCCCTCCATCTTGACGACCTTCTTGCGGCCCGTGAAGGCCCTGGCGAGCCTCAAGGCATACATGACGGATTCCGTCCCGCTGTTGCAGAACCTGACCATCTCGACGCCGGGGAGCACCTTCACCAACAGTTCCGCATAATCAACCAGTAGCTCGTGTGGGTATCCGAGGTGCGTCCCACGTGAGGCTACCTCTCTGACCTTCTCCAACACGAAGTCGGGTGCGTGGCCGAGGACGTGGGCGCCGTGCCCCATCCAGTAATCGTCGTAGACGTTGCCATCTACGTCCCACACGAGGGGCCCCTTGGCCCTTGATATAAAGGCCGGGTATGGCTTGTAGAACCTTATGTGGTAGTTCGTCCCGCCGGGGAGGACGGATTGAGCTCTCTTGAACAGCTCCCTAGAACGTGGCGTCCTCACCTCGTATTCGGAGGCCATTTCCTTCCACATTTCCTCAAGCCTGGCTTCCACACGGGCATTCAGCTCCAGACCCATCACCTAGCCTTACTGGGACCGCTCAGCTAATTAAGGCGGAGGACAAAGCCAGGCGAGCTCGAGGCCCGGGGGCCGTGAGATGTCCCGGTCAACCGAGGGCATAGAGCTGAGGATAAGGGAGTTCGAGGAAGGGAAGGACGAGCGAGCCTGGATAGAGCTCTTCAACGCCTACTTCGGGCATTACTACGGACGTGAGTTTGAGCCCCTGGACGAAGATGACGTGGAGTGGTTCAAGAACTCGCCCTGGTGGCGTGATTCCAAGGTCTTCTTGGCCGAGGTATCTGGGGAGCCCGTGGGCATCATAAGGCCCGTCGTGGACCGCCAGCGTGAGCCCCCGAAGGGCTACATATGGGGCTTCGCCGTCAAGCCCGAGCTGGAGGGCTCAGAGGTAGATAGGCAGCTCCTCAGGAAGGCCGTGGAATGGCTGATCTCCCAGGGCGCAAGGGCCGTTCAGGCCAACGTGAGGGACAACATGGAGGCCAGGATAAGGCTCTACGAGGGAGAAGGCTTCAGGCTCGTGAGGTCCTTCAGCGTGATGAGGCTCAGGCCCCAGGACCTGAGGGATGACGTAGAGCCCAACAGGCAGGTAAAGCTCAGGAAGGCCGACCCGCTCAAGAACGAGGACGACCTCAGGACGTTGAACATGCTCGAGAACGAGGCCTTCTCGGAGCACTTCGACTTCAGGCCGAGCAGCCTTGAGGAGACCAGGGCCTTCTTAGAACACGAGGGCTATGAGGACCTCGTGTTGTTCGCTTACCTGGCCGACAGGCCGGTCGGCTTCGTCATAGCGTCCGTGAGCAAGGACCTGCCCGAGCTCGAGTTCAAGAAGGGCATAATAATGGAGGTGGGCGTCCTGAAGCCATACAGGAGGAAGGGCATAGGGACGGCCCTCATGCTGGAGGCGATAAATTGGATATGGTCAAAGGGGGCTGAGGTAGTCGAGCTGAGCGTTGACGACGACAACCCGACGGGAGCTCCTGCCTTCTACGCCAGGCTGGGCTTCAGGAGGGCCTTCAGGACCCTCGTCTACTTGAGGGAGTTCTGAGCCCCAGGAGCCCATGTCAAGCTCGCAAAGCTTATCTTTTTACCCCCAGGGCCCCAGGCTGAAGGTGGTGCCCCTGCGTGAGCACGCCGAGGCTCGTGGGCAGGATGATAAGGAGGGCCCAGGAGGCCCGTAAGTCGGC
>CAZVRS010000103.1:0-3817 GCA_964630115.1 uncultured Candidatus Bathyarchaeia archaeon
GGTAGTGGCCGCTTACGCTGACCCAGAGGCCTTCAAGGAGGGCTTCTGGGACCAAGAGGTGGTCAAGATACTGCTACACGCTGGCGGCAACGTCTACTCAAAGCCAGAGGAGTTCTTCAAGGCCACAGGAAAGCCCTAGCGAGAAAGCCATTTACGTGAGGCTGGTCCCACAAAAACGGGCCTTGGGCGAGGGAAGCGTCGTAGCGGCAGCGGTAGCGGACATACATGCGCCACGCTACCTGGATCTCTTCAGGGAAGCTCTATCGGCCCTCTTGGAGGAGCACGGCCAGCCAGACCTCATGCTCTTAGTGGGCGACTTGGTGGAGAAGAACGCCCACGAGGAGCTGAGCAAGGTCCTAGAGCTGTTGGAGGGCCTTGAGTGCCCGGTTTTCGCCTGCTTCGGGAACGAGGAATACGAGGAGAGCAGGGAAGCCTACCTGTCCTACGGCCGTATAAAATGGCTTGATGATGAATCGGCCCTCTTGGAGCTCAAGGGCCTTAAAATAGGGCTTGTGGGCTCCAGGGGCTCCTTGGACAGGCCGACCTGGTGGCAGAGGACGCACGTCCCGGGCATAAGGGCCCTATACAGGCGCAGGGTCAAGGTCATAGAAGGCCTGCTGGGCAAGCTGAAGGCCGACGTGGTGGTCGTCATGACGCATTACGCACCGACCTACAGGACCCTCCAGGGCGAGAAGGAGCGCATATGGCCCGAGATGGCCTGCAAGGCCCTCGAGTCCGTCATAGAGGCCATGAGGCCACACCTATGGCTCCACGGACACGCCCACAAGGCGAGCGTCCTGGAGGCCAGGATAGGCGATACCCTCGTGGTAAACGTCAGCCTCCCGGCCAGGAAGGCGTTCTACGTGGTCGACTTGGCCAGGTTGGCCCGTGAGGCCCGTAGGCCGAGGGGCCTTGAGGCCTTCATGGCTTAGGCTGCCCGCTGGGCTCCGCATGCCTTATCAGGGGCCGGCCACATGGGCGAGTTGGGGATGATGAGGAGCGGGTAGGGCCGCAAGGTGCCCGGGAGTTACTCATCTGACCCAGAGGGCTATGACGGCCTCCGAGGCCATGAAGAGCGATAAGGTCGTTATGGCATCTGCGGCCGACGATTCGACCGGTATGACGAAGTTGTCCGGGTCGAGGCCATACCGGTAGGACAGTATGCCGACCGACAGGGACAAGATGACCACCAGGCCGACCGCCATGAGGTTGGTAAGGAAGAAAGTGGCCAGGAGGGCGGGCAGCTCTCCCGGGGCCATCAGGCTGGATAAGAAGCCGTAGGCCGTGAACATGAGGAGGGAAGAAGACCATGCAGCTGCTATCTCCCTCCCGTGTTGGACGAAGGCCTTCGCATCGGCATCCAGCTCGCCCGACCACATCTTGGTGGTGGCTGTCGAGCCCACTATGGAGCCCACGTCCCCCACGCCCCCTATCAGGGCCGGGTAGGCCATGGCCACCTCGGGCCTGAGGCCCACCACGTAGCTCATCCGGCCCAGCAGGGTGCCCGTGAGACCTGATATGGCTACCACGAGGGCCGAGGAAGCCAGGGATTCCCTCAGGGCCTTCCTGAACCCTTCCTGCCCAAGGCCCTTAGCTAGGGCGATGAGGCAGGAGGCCGTGAAAGCCAGGCATATGGCGCATGCTGTTGCCCGGCCCAGGGGCCCAGAGGTCATAAGGGCCAGGACGGCCGCATAACAGCACGTCACAACCACGTCCGAGCTCACGGAGCTCACGGGATACGTCACGATGTCCGGGTCGAAGCCGTGCCTGAAGGAGGCAAAAGCCACCAGGGCCGATAGGGGGGTGGCTGTCAGGAAGGCTAAGGCCATGGTGGCTAAGACGGCCAAGGACATCTCTGCGAAATCCCGGCCCGTTATGCCCCACGTCAGGCCGTAGAGGCCGACTGAGGCGGTCATCATGAGGGCTGCCGCCATGCTCAACACCATGGTGGACGAGCATAACAGCTTGAACTCACGGGTGTTGCCGAAGAATACGGGCCTTACCGTGCCCAGCCACAGGCCCGATGTTATTCGGCCGCAGAACACGCCGCACACCATCCCCCTCGTGCTCAGGACGCAGGGGTAGACCACTATGGACCACATCTTCCTGGAGAACAGGTCGAGGAAGGATGCGAACACCAGGCCCGCCAGCAGGTCGCACAGGTCAAAAGCCTGCGCCATGAGGGATTGGCCGAACAAGCTGGGGAAGCCCGGTTCCTCGGGCCTGGGGAAGGGCTGGCTAGGGGGCTCGGGAGAACGGACGGGTGCCTTAGTCCCCTTGGTCTTCAAGATGACGCCCCCTAGCCGCTTTTTGGAGCAATAAGCCTGGGGGGTTTAAAAATGCTCGGCGGGAAAAATAAACATACGGGCCTATGATGAAGGGCCTGCTCGCTCACCCTTGGGCTATATTGGTCTCCACTTCCCTGTGGACGGTCACCTCTATGACCGATGGGCCTGGGGCGCCCTCGGGCTTAGGCAGCTCCACCTTTATGTAGATGTCCACGATCACCAGCAGCTTATCGCCCTTCACCTCGCCAGCGGATATGTAAATGGTTATGGTCCTGTCGGCCCCCTTCGTGAACTCCATGGTCCTGTTGAACAATAGGTTGCCTTCCTCATCGTATATCAAGATGGTCTTCCTGAAGTATACCTCGGCCCCGGGAGCTGCCGACCTTATCTTGTCCTCGCGGCCCTCTTTCACCACGGGCTTCTTGAACTCCACGTCTGGCCCGACCTTCACCCTCTTGGCCGTGACGGACAGGTAGACCTGGACGTCCCTGAGGGGCGAGGAAGCCACGGGCTTGTAAGTGAACGAGAGCTCGACAGCCACGGCCTCCCGGCCGAACAGGGTTTTCTCAACGAACTCTTTGCCTCCTAAACCCGCATACCAGATCCCGACGGCTGCCGCCAAGAACAAGAGCACGGCCACAGCTACCGCAGCCCTGGAGGCCACTCCCACCACCGGCCTGAGGTCAGCTCGGGCCTATCTTAGCATTCAAGCTTCCACCCGGCTAGAACACCGTTAGAAGGATCTAGAAGGAGCCACCCGAAGATAGCGCTAACCTCGCTTGGGCACCAACTTGGCCGAGAGGACCTTGAGGACGCCCGTGTAGCCATCCCAGAGGACCTCATAATCCGTTATCTCGAGCCTGGACCGGTAGAGAGGTGCGTCCAGGACGAGCGTTTCGTATTCGCCTCCTTCACCAACCAGCGAGATGTTATAACGGCCCCTGAGGGCCAGCAGGTCCCTTATGGCTTCTTCGTCCAGCCTCCGGCCGAGCCAGGAGTCATCTAGGCCGTAGGCGAAGACGCCCACGAAGATGACCTCAAAGCCCTTTTCGACCAGCTCCCTGAGGATGGCCAGCTCGTCCCGGCCCCATAAGGGTGCGTAGCTGACCAGGCCGAGCTCCCGGCATATGCGGTCTATCCGCTCCTTCTGGTATCTAGAGCGGATGGCCCCCGAGACAACGCCATCCACGTCCAGCTCGGCCAGGACGGCCTTCAGGTCCTCGGGCTCACGTTCCTTGAGGCCCGAGGTAAAACCCTTCACGAGCGGTATGCCTAAGGCCTCCGATATCAGGGGCGTCAGGTGGACGTTCGGGACGTGGAACATCCAGCTGTCCGCCCGCCGGGGGAACATGGCCACTAGGTAGGCTACGTCGTGGCCCTCCCAGACCGCATGGTGGAGGGCCAGCACGCCGTCCTTGCCGCCGGATATGAGGGCCGCCAGCCTCAAGGCCTCACGGAGCCCGGGAGGAACAGACGCATCAAGCCTTATTAACGGGCTGGCCACCTCAACGCCCGATGGTGGAGGAGAA
>CAZVRS010000104.1:0-3816 GCA_964630115.1 uncultured Candidatus Bathyarchaeia archaeon
GGAGGCCACGTATTTGTTGCCTATCCAGGCCCTTAGGACGGGCCTGCCAGCCGTGATCTCGGCCATGGCGAGCCTGAAGAACCTGACGACCATCTGCTCGACCGTTATGGCGTAGAGCTCCAGGAAGGAGCCGAAGAAGGCTATGAGGTATGGGTTCTCCGGCTTGGTGAGGAACATGGGGGCGACCAGCTTGCAGGCACCAGCCACGAAGCAGCCCCACTTCGTCACGTATTTGACGACCTCGGCAGACGTGAGGACCATGTAGGAGGACAGGGCCGATAGGGCCAGGAGGCCCTCCATGAGCATGGCACCGGCGCCCACGGGCAGGGCGTCCGTTTCAACGTCAAGCTGCCTGGCCGAGCCGCTGGTCCCGACCAGGCTGTGCCAGCCCGAGATGGCTCCACAGGCTATGGAGACCGTCAGTATGGGCCATACAGGCCCAACGCCGATCTTGTAAACGCCTGGTATATCGCCTGCAAAGGCTGGCTGCTGGACCGTGACGCCCGTGGCGGGCGAGATGAAGGCAGCTAGGATGATGAGGATCACGCCCACTGAGCAGGGCCAGAAGGCGGCGTAGTTGACGGGCTGGGTCCACCATATTATCGGCGTGACGGCGCCTATGAGGCATATTATGGCCGTTATCAACATGCCGACCGGCAGGTAGGGCTTAACTGGCATCAGGTTCGGCGCCACGGCCTGGGTGTAGCCGCCAGCCCATATGCCTATGCATATTATTATGATGCCTATTATCGTTGCATGGACGATAGGCACCCTCATCTTATACATCAGGAAGCCCATGATGAGGCCCGAGATTATGGTGAATATGGTGACTATCAGCGAGCCAGGCCAGAGGCAGAAGAACAGGCCACACAGCAGGACGAAGACGCTGGTGATCAGTATCAGGTAGAACAGCAGGAAGCCCAGCAGGGCCGTGCGGGCCCTCGGGCTTATCAGCTCGTAGGCCAGCGGGCCCATCGTCTTGCCCTCGTTGCGGACCGACATGAACAGGGCGCTGTAGTCGTGTATCCAGCCTATGAAGAAGTTGCCGACCAGCAGCCATATCAGGGCCGGGACCCAGCCGAAGGTCAGGCCTATGAACGGGCCCAGGATGGGCCCTAGGGCAGCTATGCCCTTGAACTGGAAGCCGAAGAGCACGTATTTGCTGGTCGGGAAGAACTCTATGCCGTCCATATACATGTGGGCTGGCGTGGCACGCTTGGGGTCCGGCTCCCAGACGTTCTTGTCATACCACTTGGCGTATAGGAAGTAGGCGGCGCCGTAAACTATGACGCCAGCGAGGACGAAGTATAGCGGGTAGACTTCCGCCATGCCTCCGGCTCCCCCTCCGGGGCGGCCATGGAGTAGCTGAAAATTTAAGACTTACGGGAAGGCACTTCAAAGAGCCATGCAGTTGAGCTGGGAAATGGCTGTTATATTGGGACTCACGGTCTCCCTGATAGCTTTCTATGCTCTAGGCTCTATCTGGAACAGGAGGATCCAGCGTTCCTTTTGGAGGGAGCTGAGGACCGTGCTGAAACGCTACTCAAGGCGTGTGAGCTTCAAGAGCCTTGGCTCATCGGGTTTTAAAGCTGCCTTCAGGCCTCCCTCGGGGCCCCTGAGGAAGGTGGAGGTCTCCCTGGTCCTCCTGGCGAGGGAGATGCCGCTCTACCTCCTGGCAGCCTACGCCACGGGCCGGAGGGACATGATGATTGTGAAGGCCAACTTGGCCGGGAAGCCGGATTTCCAATTGGAGGTCTTCGGGAGAGGAGCCAGGTTGGAGAAGGAGATAACCGTCAGAAAAGAGCTGTTCAAGCCCGTTAAGGTGGGGGGCCTCGGGAGATACGTGAACGTCCTTTCGGACAAGCCCGGCAAGGCTTCCGGGTTCCTGTCGGGCGAGATACTTGAGTGCTTAACAGCCCTAAGGGGCTGCTTAGAGAGGTTCTCGGTATCCCGACGGGAGCCCCACGTATTGATAGCGTGCCAGAGGGACGAATCCGCCATAGGGACGGTCTTCAGGCTGCTGGAGGCAACCGCCGAGGCCATCTGCGGGCCTGAGCTCACTCGTGGCAGGAGAGGGAGGAGATGATGGACACCAGCTCGGATGCATCTTCCATCAGGTAGGGGCCGCCCACGACCTCTACCCAGATCATCCTCCCCGTCTTATCGCAGAAGAAGCCAGCGACCACCATATACTTCGTCTTCCCACGCCCGAGCAAGCCCTTCTTGTGCCTCGCCAAGACTAGGTATGATGCCTCATGGCCCGAGACGACCACCTTGCCCTGGCCCAAGACCTCGGAGGACCTATCGTTCTTCAGCTTCTCCATCTTCTTCCTTAGGGCCCCCTCGGCATCAGATGGCTTCCTGAAGTCCCTCGCCTCCACGGAGAGCAGGTATGCACGCCTCCCCTCCTCGTTGACCAAAATGGCCTTGAGCTTCCCTTTCACGACCCACCTGAAATCGCCCGTTGGGTTCCAATCCCCAAGCATATCGCATTCCGGGGGCTCCGGGCCCATCCTCAAGTCCCAGGTCTCGGGCAGCTCTAGGAAGGCAAAGGTCCCTACTCCGAAGAACGGGCTATAAGATGCCAGGCAGCCCCTGCGCCTGCCGCCCTCGCCCTCGTCCAAGTTCAACGCCCCGGCCCTCCCGTTGGCCAACGTAATAAGGGCTCTGGCTCCCGCCCCCGATCAGCGCTGCGGCGGCCGAGGGGTCAGAAGCTAGATCGCCTTGCTATGGCCTCTTCTACCTCCTTTATGAGCTCGTCCAGGCCACGCCTCAGCTTGACCACGGACCTCACGGCCAAGGCCAGCGCCACCACGGCCAGGACCAGGGAAGCCAAGATGAGCCAGGGCTGGAAGTCCCTGAGGAATGCCATCACGAAGTTGAGTAGCTTGTTAAGCCAGCCCTGAGCTCCACCGGGCAAGGCCCCCGCCACGTTCGTATCCACCAACTTCAGGGTTATGCTGGACCTGTTCCCGAGGCTGACGCCCGGGCCCGTCACGCTCACGGCCACGAAGAGGCTGAAGGCCCTCACAACGCCCGTGTCCTTGTCCACGGTCATCTCCAGCCTGAGCTCGTCAACCAGTATGAAGAACAAGGGGATGTAAATGCCCTTGCCGTTCAGGACTATGGTGACGGCTTCCTCCCCCACGTCGAACTCGTATTCCTGGATGGTGAGGCCAGCCCATTTCTCGGACGAATTGAACCAGCGCTCGCAATCACGCCAGAAGGCCTCGCTAGCTGGCCAGAAGGGTCCCGTGGGGCCTGGGAAGGTGATGTTGAAGGGGCCCGGGAGGACGTTTGTGGCCACGAGCTCCCCGTTGAGTTTCACATCGCACATCGGGACCTCCACGTAGGCCAGGAGCTCTCCCCACCAGGTCGTCATGTTGCCTGAGCCGGTCCCCACGAGCTCGTACCTGAGCTTGTCCCCGGCCTTGACATCGTGCCCGTAAATAGTCATGTTAAAGGCCCTCACGACCTCGTATTCGGCCCAGGCACCGGTCTTGACGGCAAGCCTGTAGGTAGCGGCCTGCTGGGCCAGGGCACCACGGGCGATCAACGTGAGCAAGAGGGAGGCCACCACCATCGCTGATAACGACCGCTTCACATCGTCCACCTCCCGGGCGCTCGCTCCAGAAGTTAATTAGGTTAACCCGGCCCGGCTAGATCGCCGTTCTGAGGAAGATGGGCGAGGAATGGACTGGAACAGCCGGTTTGGCTCGGTTTGCCGGGCTGGCATGGCTTGCGATGTCGATGCGGGCTGGGGGTGTTGGGGAGATTAATATAGCTTTTTAAGCTTTACTGGCCCTACCACCCCGA
>CAZVRS010000105.1:0-3758 GCA_964630115.1 uncultured Candidatus Bathyarchaeia archaeon
TGAGGGCGAACTCAAGGCCCTCCCTCGGCTTCAGCCTCCCGGCCGCCAGGACCTTCTTCCCCATGGCTGGCAAGCCCAGGCGCCTTATGGCATCTGCTATCCGGCCCGCTGGGGCGTCCATCAGGTAGCCGAGCTTGTTGAAGGGCAATAGGACCAAGTCGGGCCTCGGGATGGCGCCCGAGGAGATACGGCTCAACATCTTCATGGGGCTGTGCGTGACGTAGCCAGCCGGGAGGCCCTCGTCCCTCACGGCCCCCAATATGGCTTCTAGTTCCGGCCCAGGTGCCTCATCCGTGAGGGAGCCGTGCGTCAAAACGGCCCTGACGTCCAGGCCGTCAAATATCCTCAGGTCCTCCAGGGGCCTGTCGGGCCCTATGGTTACGACCAGGGCCAGCTCAGTGCCCGTCTCACGCTGGGCCATCCTTATGGCCTCGGCCAAGAAGGGGTAGGGCAGGGGCTGGACGCCCACCACGCCCAGCTCGACGGCAGCCGTTATGACCTCGGCCACCTCTTCGGGCTTGCCGTAGAACCTGGCCCAGTAGTATTCCGATCTAGGCCAGAACTGGCCTGCGCCTATGAAGGGCGAGGTGCCGAGCAGGACCCTGGGGACCTCACGGCCCGAGACCTCAAACCATGAATTCCTCAAGCGTTCCCTTGCGCTTCTGGGCCAGCTCTGGCCCCGGCTTCTCCGGCTGGACAGCCCCCCTCACCACCCTGCCTATGAAGTCGAAATCAGATTCCAATATGGACCTGTAGGACGGGTTGTAGAGGGCCGATGCCGGGTGGAGGGTCGGTATCAACAGGACCTTAAGGCCCAACAGCTCTACCTCGTAGACGTGCCCCCTCACGTCCCCCATCTTCTTGAACGTTAGGCCGGCCTTCGAGAACAGATACTTGGTCGAGTGGCGGCCGAGCGTCACTATCACCTTGGGCCTTATGATCTCTATCTGCCTGTCGAGGAAGGGGGTGCAGGCCTCCACTTCCTCCGGCCTGGGGTCCCTGTTCCCGGGCGGGCGGCACTTCAGCACGTTCGCTATGTAGACTTCCTCACGCCTCAGCCCGGCCAGGGCCAGCAGGCGGTCCAGCAGCTTTCCGGCTGCGCCCACAAAGGGACGGCCCTTCTCGTCTTCCCACCGGCCCGGTGCCTCCCCCACGAGCATGACGGCCGCATCCAGGTTGCCCTCGCCCGGGACCGGGTTCTTCCTGCTGGCGTGGAGTGGGCACTTCCTGCAGGCCTTTATCTCGGCCACCAGGGCCTCCATGGCCTCCTCCTTGTCCAGCTCGGGCGGCAAGCCGGGCCACCTCCATCACACGGCCTTCAGTATGGAGCACAAAAGGGCCGTTATGCAGCCTATGGCCACCATCTTCAGGCCTGACAGGAGCACGTTGCCCCTGGATATCCGGCCTAGGAAGGCCCCTAGGGCGAACAAGGTGGCCATGGTGACGGCCAGGGAAGCCCAGACGGCCAGCTCGACCTCGAGGGGCAGGAAGATGGCGGCTATCAAGGGCGATAGGCCCACGAGGCCGGCCAGTAGCGGGGCAGCACCGTCCACCAGGGCCGCATAAACGGAGGCCACGGTCGAGACCCTCCCGAAGTCGGAATCCTTTAGGCTGGTCAGCATTATGGACTCGAGCTCCCTGAGGCGCCTCATCCTCTCCGCCTTCTCGGTCATGAGCGTGCCCGTGAAGCCAGATATGGCCATGGCGACGCAGTTGGCCAGGCCTATGGCCACTATCACCCTGGGCTCGGCAGCCCCGACTAGGTAGGCGCTCACGACCACGCTCAAGATGGCCAGGGAGCCGTCGAAAGCGTTCATGACTAGGTATCTCCGGGCTATCTCGTCTACCCTCTCGGCCCTGAGGTGAGCCCTGAGCTCCCTCAGCTTCCTCACGAAGTTCCAGGGGGCGGGCAGCCGTCCGCCCATCTAGGGCATCACCGCCCTCACGAGTAGATTACCTCGTCTATGCTGTGGATGGCGGCCCCGAACCTCCTTATGGTCTTCTCTATCTCCTCGTAGTTGAGGCTGTTCCCCTCTATCGTTATCTTCACGGACTCCGTATCCACGTCCACCTCGCCCAGGGTTATGTTTATGCTGAGGACGCCCGGGAGCTGGCTTAATGCCTTCCCGAGTTCCACGACAGAGGGCCTGTGGGGCTTCAGCACGTCCAAGACGACCTTACTCAACTGGGGACGTTGTTTGCCCATCTCCTCCATTTCACCGCATGATTTTGTTACGGGAAGGGAAAACTTAAGGCTTTCGGCTTCCCGGGCTGGCTCAGAAGGTCCTAGTCCATTTCTCCAGGTCCCTTGCGCTCAGCACCTGGGCTGAGAGGGGCAACTCCAGGTAGGCCGCTTGCTCGTTGAAGTAGGGCGGCCCCTTCCTGGAGAAAATCGTCATTATGAGGTCCTCGTGGTTGAGCTTGTAGCCCGTCGGGCAGGGCTCGTGCCCCCTCACAAGAGCCCTGGCCCCAACGACCGACAGGAACCTCTTCGTCACGTCGGGCCCGAAGAGCTTGCCAGCACCACGCCAGGAGGGGTAGGCGCCCGTTATGCCTTCCTCCGGGTCGCTCCACAGGACCTCCTCCAAGGTGGGTTCCTCCGGGTGCCTCTCGTGTGCGAAGGCCAGGTCCTCGAGCCTCCTCACGGTCGTCGGTGCACCCCCGTGCAGCATGACCAGCTTGCCTTCCACGAGGGCTGCCGTGTATAAGAAGTCCCAGAGCTCCCGGACGGCCCTATAGGCCCTCATGCCTTCCTCACGCCCGAACTTGGAAAGCATGTGGAAGGGGAGGTCGTGGGGCATGGCCAGGATGTCGCTCGGGCCCTCGTGGTTGCCCCTCAGCAGCACGACCCGGTCGGGATACATCTCCTTCAGCTTCAGGACCACGTAATAGACCTCGGGCCCCCTGATCCCCCTGTCGGCGTAATCGCCCAGGAAGACGGCATAGACGGGCTCGCCTTCCCGGGCCCTGCGCATGAAATCGCTTTCCCTGAGTATGTGGTATAGGCTCTCGACATCCCCGTGGATGTCGCCCACTACCACGGCTTCTCCATCGCCCGGGAGCTTGACCAGCCGCCCGATTACTTCCAGCTCGCCCACCCGGCCTTCTTCCCCGGCCAGGGTGGACCTGACCTCGTTGACCAGCTCCGTGAAGGCGTCAGCCTTGACCTTCATGGCTTCTTCTACCAGCTGGCCTGGGTCCAAGGTCAGCCCCTCCTGTCGTGACCTCCTAGCCAAATAGCTTAACTGCCGGGCGGGCCTCGTGGGGCGGGTGGTGGGATGGCGGAGAAGGCAGACGTGATGAAGGCCTTCTACAGGCTCCTTCATCCCAGGCCAGCCGTCCTTGTGACGTGCACGGACAAGGAAGACCGCTCCAACGCCCTCGCCATATCCTGGATCTCGCCCGTGTCGAGGGAGCCGCCCATGATAATCATAAGCGTGGCGAAGGAGAGGTATTCCAACGCCCTGATAAAGGAGACGGGGGAGTTCGTGGTGAACGTCCCATCCGACAAGCTGGTCGAGAACGTGCACTTCTGCGGGACAGTAAGCGGCCGTGACGTGGAGGACAAGATAGGGAAGGCCAAGCTGACGGCCAAGCCCGCTAAGGTCGTGAGAGCACCCATAATAGATGAGTGCCCGGCCCACCTGGAGTGCAAGGTCAGGCAGGTCATAGATTGCGGTTCCCACGACCTCTTCTTGGCCGAGGTAGTGGCCGCTTACGCTGACCCAGAGGCCTTCAAGGAGGGCTTCTGGGACCAA
>CAZVRS010000106.1:0-2024 GCA_964630115.1 uncultured Candidatus Bathyarchaeia archaeon
TGGCCCAGTGCTTCTCGTCCGCCCCCAGAAGGGGCGTCATCTCCTCCACCAGGTCTGGCGCTGCCGCCACGGAACTCAGGGCGAAGTGGGACATGCCTATGTGCTCCACGCCCTCAACGGCCCTGACGGCCTTGAGGAGCTTCAGGACCTTCTCCTTCTCCGGGACAAGGCCCTTGGCACCATATCTGAGCACATCCTCAGCATGGAGGAGGGGCTGCCTACCGGCCCTTATGTTGACCTCCACGTCCTTAACGATCTTCTCTATCGGGAGGCTCCTCAGCTTGGCCAGGGTAGGCTCGCAGAAGGCGCAGCCCCGCCCACAGCCACGTGCTATCTCCACTAAGCCGCAGACCGTCGGGCCCCTGAGGTTCGGTATCTTCTCGGGAGGGGTCACGGTGCCGTGGACGACCTCTGGCAGTTCCTCGCCCTTGACGGCCTTCTCGAACAGCGGGCCAGCGATTTCCTCTGCCTCGCCCACCACGACGCAATCTATGCCATACTGGTGCCTCACCTCCTCGTGCACTTCAAGCTGCCAGGCACCGGGTCCCCCGACTATTATCTTGGGCCTGTATCTCTGAACGCTCGGGTGGAATATTATCTCCCTGAACTTTATGGCCATGTAGGCTTCACCGCCGAAGAGCTCCGTGAAGGTGGTCGTGGCAGGCCCTATGCCCAGGGGGTCCGTCTCGTTCACGCCTATGGCCTTCGTCTCGGGCCCGATCACCCTGTCGAGGTATTCCGGGTGCGCTACTATGACCTCGTCCCTATCAAAGCCGTATTCAAGAAGGGCTGCCTCTATGCGCCTCAGGCCGCAGGGTGCTACCTCGGCCTCGCCGTTCGGGCCTACCTTCACGCTGGGGCAGAAGAAGTTGAAGTAAACGTAGTCTGGCACCAGGCCCTTCGGGACGCAGGCGCTGAAGCCCATGAAGATTCCTCCACCATACTCGCTCATCAGGGTCCTATCGGATGTCAGGACTATCTTGTATCCCTTGCCCCTCGCCACTCTCAAGCCCTCCTAGACGGGTTGCCTAAGGCTTCTCAAGAGCCTTAAGGCTTCAGTTTAAAAGCTGAACGCCTACCCGATGGCCTTATATTAGCCTGGGGGAGGCTATGGGCTGGGGCCGAGATTGAAGTATGTGCACGCCAGCTGGGAGGATATAGAGCGCCTCTGCGAAGCCGTGGCAGAGAAGATAAGGCGTTCTGGCTTCAGGCCCCAGGTCATAGTGGCCATAAGCAGGGGAGGCCTCCCGCCGGCCAGGATAATAAGCGACATATTAGGCATAACCGACTTGGCCACGGTGTCCATAAGGTATTACAAGGGCCCGGGAGAGAGGAAGGAGAGGCCAGAAGTCGTTTGCCCGCTGAATGCGGACGTCAGGGGGAAGAAGGTCCTCATAGTGGATGACGTGGCCGACACGGGCCACTCCCTCCAGGTGGCCAGGGAGCACGTGGAGGAGAGAGGCGCCTCCGAGGTGAGGATAGCGACGCTCCACTACAAGCCCTGGAGCGTGCTCAAGCCGGATTACTACGCTGAGGAAACGGATGCCTGGATAATATATGCGTGGGAGAAGTGGGAGACCGTGAGGGACCTCATGGCGAAGATGGCAGAAGAAGGCGTGGATGAGGAAGAAGCCGTGAGGAGGCTAGCTGACATAGGCTTCAGCGAGGAGTTCGTGAGGAAGGTCCTTTCCTCCACGGCCGAGTAATGGCGGCCCCCGGCTTCAGGACTCGGGCTCTATTATGACGGCTGTCCCGTGGGCAGATACCATTATCATGTCCCCGAGGAGGTCGCTGGTCTCGAAGTCAACCCCAACGACCGCGTTTGCCCCGAGCCTGGCTGCTTCCTCCCTCAGGATGTTTAGGGCTTCTTCCTTCGCCTTCTTGAGCTCCGTCACGTAGGCGCCTATCTTGCCCCCGAACATGCTCTTCACGCCAGCGACCCACTTGCCCCACATGCCCCTCGTCCTGACCGTTAGGCCGTGGACGACGCCCAGCACCTTCTTTATCCTGTAGCCCGGCACGGT
>CAZVRS010000106.1:2124-3754 GCA_964630115.1 uncultured Candidatus Bathyarchaeia archaeon
TGCTCAACGTCATGGATGCGGATGGCGTCAGGGAGGGCTTCAAGCGTGTGCTGGACACGGTGAAGGGCCACGTGCCCGGCGCACGCATAATAGGCGTGCTGGTGGAGGAGATGGCCCCCAAGGGCATAGCCGAGGTCATAGTGGGCGCCATAAAGGACCCGCAGTTCGGGCAAACCCTCATGTTCGGCCTCGGTGGCGTCTTCGTCGAGGTCCTGAAGGACGTCACGTTCAGGATAGCGCCCATAGACGAGCGTGAGGCCAAGGAGATGATAAGGGAGATAAAGGCCTATCCGATACTGACGGGCTACAGGGGCCAACCGCCAGCGGACATAGATACCATAGCACGCATACTCGTCAGCGCCTCGGAGCTCGTCATGGAGAACCCACAGGTCAAGGAGATGGACCTTAACCCCATCATAGTGTATGAGAAAGGGGCCAAGACAGTGGACGCACGCATAATCTTAGAGTGAGGCTGGCGGGCCCTCAAGCCCGGCTTCCACATGCTTGTTTTTAAGCTCCTCGTGAGGGAACGCTTTAAATGCCCGGGCCCAAGGGAGACCGGCATGTCGGCTGAAGCTGCCCGGGTCCAGAGGCCGAGGCTGACGGGCCTCTTGCGCAGGCTCAGGAGGATGAGGTGGAGGCACAGGTTTAGGTTCAGGTTCAGGCACAGGAGGCGCCACAGGAGGAGGGCCAGGAGGGGGCTCGGCTGGCTCGGCTTCCTGCGCTAAGGCTTAGTAAGGCCCCCCGGACAACCAGGTGGGGCGTGCCGTGAAGAACACCAGGCTTGGCTGAAGGATGATGCCTTCCCGCCCCCATGAGCACGCCCGCCATAGACGGTGGAGGCCATGTCTAGCACGGCCCTGGAGGAGAAGTTCGCACCTCTGAAGAGGTATGAACGGGTGATACCGCACTTCAGGGAGTTCCTGAAGTGCCTCGAGAAGCCTCTCCCGAAGACGGTCCGCTTAAACACGCTGAAGGCTGAAGCAGAGGAAATAATGGCCAGCCTAGAGGAAAGGGGGATAGAATTCGAGCCCTTAGGCTGGTATGAGCACGGCATAAAGCTCTTGAACGTGGAGAAGCCCGGAAACCTGCTAGAGTATTTCCTCGGCCTCATACACCCGCAGGAAGAGGTATCCATGATACCGCCCGTCCTCATGGAGCTCGAGCCAGGCGAACTCGTCCTCGACCTGTGCGCTGCACCGGGGAGCAAGGCGACCCAGATATCGCAGATCATGGGCAACACGGGCCACGTTGTGGCCAACGACGTGAGCCTCGAGCGTATATCGCTCCTGAGGGACAACTACGAGCGGTTGGGCATCCTAAACATGAGCATAACCATGTATGACGGCCGCCGGTTCCCCCTGGCCTGCCAGTTCGACAAGGTCCTGGTGGATGCACCTTGCAGCTGTGAGGGCGTGATAAGGAAGGACTACGGGGCCCTTAAGAACCTGAGCCCCGGCTTCTACTGGCGCATGCATCGGCTCCAGAGGGCCCTCCTCCTCAGGGCCGTTAGGCTCGTCAGGCCCGGCGGCATAGTGATCTACTCGACGTGCACGTTCGCACCAGAGGAGAACGAGCTCGTGGTAGATTACGTCCTCAGGCGGGTGAAAGGGCTCGAGCTCGAGCCCGT
>CAZVRS010000107.1:0-3706 GCA_964630115.1 uncultured Candidatus Bathyarchaeia archaeon
GGGTGAAAATAAGGGGCAACGGGGGGTTCACGAAGCGAGCTCGGGTGAGGGAGGGCGTCAGAGCCTAAAGAGGCGCCTTGCGAGCCTCCTGATGCGGACGAGGTCGGGGATGAGGTCTTCTGGCAGCAGGTCCTCGAGGTCGCCGAGGTAATCCCCGCCCAGGAGGCGGGCCTCCTCTATCTGTTCCTTCAGCTCCTCGTCCTTTACGAGTTCTGGCCTAAGGGCCACGACGAGGCCAGCGACGACCTTCGTGCTCAACTCGCCCAGCTTGAGGTTCCCAAGGCCCGGGAGGAGCGTCATGCCGGGCACGAGTGCCCTGTCGGTGGAAAAGCAGATGGACCGGCCCTGCAGGTAGAGGGACCCGTCCGACAATTCCAGCTTCCAGGTGCCGTAGGAGTTCTTCACGATTACCTTCCCACCTGATATCTTCACCTCGCCCTCGTGCGGGACGTGCTCCACCACGAGCTTGGCCAGCTCCTCCCTAACGGGCACCAGCACCTCCTCGTCAAAGAAGGACTCGGGCGTCTCCCCCAGCAACATGACCGTTAGGAAGTCCTTAAGGAGCTCCTCGGCCCCCTCTTCTACCTCCAGCTCCGGCTTCTCCATGAGCCCTGCCTCCGCCAGGCTGAGCAAGGTCCTGAACTCGCTGCTGGGGCTTACCCTGAGCGGCCTAACGACCAGCTTATCATCGTGCCAGCTCACCAAGGCCTCGAAGTCCGGGGACCACCTTCACCTCACGCACCTCCCTCAAGACGGGGAAGAGGTCCATCAACCCGATGACGGTGGCGAGGGAGTCCCTCAGGGGGGATTCCAGCTTGGCGTGGACCAGCACGATGGCTATGCGCAGGGCCTGACCCACGTCCAAGCCCGTCAGCTCGAAGTTGAAGGCCCCCTTGGCCCTGAGCGCCCAGTTCTCACCAACGAGGGCGAGCTCGTAGAAGGTATCTTCCATGCAGATTGAGAACTCGCCCTCGTTCAACATGTCGTCTAGGGCGTCGAGGCAGCGGGCCAAGTCTCTAACGTCTATGGAGCACTCTGCGTGCCACACCAGGTCGATGGGCGGCTCGGCGTCCCTCAGGATGAGCCTCACCGTGTCGTCGTCGAGGACCTCTATATCCCACCTGCCATACGAGAACACGGGGACGTGGTTCCTCAAGGCGCCTTCCTCCGCTGGATGGCTACCGCCTCAGCCGCCACGGGCCATCGGGACGACTACCACCTTGTCCTCGGGCGATAGGGTGCGGGACGCAAGCTCGGATGGGCTGAGGGCTTCCCCGTTCACCAAGACCACCATGAGGCCGGCTTCCACGTATGGCAGGAGGCCCCTCTCCTCTAAGAAGGACCTCAGGCTCGTCTTGGCTGGCTTCTCCTCGAGCATTACGAGGGCCCTCACGCCAGCCACCCCTGACTCCCGAGGGGAAACCCGTCCTTGTCAACCTTCTTCCGCAGGCAGGAACATACCGGAAGCAAGCCCCTCTGCTCGCTTAACGGCAGGAATCGGGCTCTTAAGGCTCAGGGAGGGCTAAATGAAGCCTGGGGCCCTATGGCCTCGGGGGCCGGAAGGCAAGGCTGGCAAAGCCCATCAGGAGAAGGAGGAAGACTATCCCCATGAAGAACGTCAGGGCGAAGTAGACCACGGGCGGGTATACCTCGAGCACGCTCACGGCCGGCATGTAAGAGGCGAGGGCCAGGAGGGCAGCCGAGGCCACTAGGAGGGCGGGGAGGAGGGCCCTGCGCTCCTCCTGGGGGAGGCACATCTCAAGGGCCAGGGCCGTGGAAGACGAGAAGGCCAGAACGGCTAGGGCTATCGGGAAGGCCAACGGGACCTGGTAGCCCACATAGTAGGGTGGCCCGAGCAAGGCGAGGGCCAACGGCATTAGGACGAACGAGGAGGTCAGGGCGAGGGCCGAGGCCAGGAGGGCCACTTCCGAGTTCGCCCTGGCGGGCCTCCTGGGCTTCTTCGCCACCAGGCCCGCTGGGACGACCACCAAGGCCGTGGAGGGGACCAGCACTAAGGCCACGTAAGCATAGCCCCTGAGCTCCTCATAGGTTGGCCTGGGGACGGCCTCTAGGTCGGACCTCAGCTTCCTCGCCGGCCCCTCGTAGACCAGCTCCGTGACCTTGGCGGGCCTATCGCCCATGAAGTGGCATATGTCATCCGAGACGGCGATCAGGTCGTCGTAGCTCAGCACGTCCTTGAGGACTACCCTGAGGCCCGTGTGCCTTACTTCTTCTTCCGTGAGCCAATACCTGGCTATGACGAAGAGCTTTATGCTCGTGTCCCCGATGGCCAAGGACGATATGTAGAGCGGGTAGTAGACGTAATCGCACTCGAAGACGAACACCAGGGGGCTTATGGTCCTGGCCGTCTGGTTGAGGACCACCACGTCGACCACGAAATACCTGTATCCCCTGCGCACGTATCTGGAGGCTATGGCTTCCACGGGCCCGGAAGGCCAGGTTTGCTCCTCGACGGGTATCCCCATGCCGGAGTAGAAGTCCAGTATCCAATCCACCAGCTCGGAGGCGTTCTCGACCTCTATGACGGCTATGTTGTGGATGCCCACCTTCTCGTAGAAGACGAGGCTGATGTCTTCGCCGCTGGCAGCCGCCAGCCCGTAGAAGTGAGATGACCGGATCTTCCTCATCAGGCGGTTGAGCAGCGTGGAAGAAAGGTCCTTAAAAGGCCATTCCTCGCCCTCCTTGACCTCCGGGACGGAGGGCAGCGGCAATATTTGGACGGCCAGGGTCTCGCTCACCTTGACGCTCCTGCCGGAGCGGGAGACCAGGGGGACGGCCTTAGCGTTGACCGTGAGCAGGAGATACTCATGAGTCCCGTTCCAGGCTATTATGGCTGCTTGGTCTTCCTCGGAGACCCAGACGTCCGAGTAAGGCGTTATTATCATGGTGTCGGCCCACGCCACAGGCGTGATGAGGGAGGCAAGCATGAGAGCCTGTAGGAGCCAGGCCAGAACGAGCGAGAGCTCCCTTCTGCCCAAGCTGAGGGCCACCAGCATAATAGGACACGTGGAGGATTTAAATATTGTGCCGTGGTCATCAACTGCCCGTCAGACGTTTGTGTTGGCGGGGGTTGTCCATCAGGCTCGGCTCCTAGGCCGGGCGTGAGGTCGGCATGAGGCCCATGTAGGCGTTGAAAAGCGAGGAGGGCCGGGCGAAAAAGCTAAATAAGGGCCTGGCATGCCTCCCCCATGAGCGGAGGTGCGTGATGGAGGATGAGCAGGCCTGAGAAGCCCCACTTGAACCTCATCGTGATAGGGCACGTCGACCACGGGAAGTCCACCATGGTAGGCCACCTTATGTATCTGACCGGCGCCGTGGACGACAGGACCATAAAGCAGTATGAGGAAGAAGCCAAGAAGCTCGGCAAGGAGACGTTCAAGTTCGCCTGGGTGCTGGACAGGCTGAAGGAAGAACGTGAGCGTGGCCTCACCATCGACCTGACGCACCTGAAGTTCGAGACGAAGAAGTATTACTTCACCATCATAGATGCGCCGGGCCACAGGGACTTCGTGAAGAACATGATAACGGGCGCCAGCCAGGCCGATGCAGCCATACTGGTCGTCTCGGCCAAGAAGGGCGAGTTCGAGGCTGGCATAGGCCCTGGTGGCCAGACGAGGGAGCACGCCTTCCTGGCCTTCACGATGGGCGTCCGCCAGATGGTCGTGGCCGTGAACAAGATGGACGA
>CAZVRS010000108.1:0-3697 GCA_964630115.1 uncultured Candidatus Bathyarchaeia archaeon
AGAAGTTTCAAAGATAGCATGTCATTGTTCAAAAGAACGATTATAGTTTTTGTTCCTTCCGTAATAGTCATTCAGTTACTTATTAATTTGGGACTGCTCAACATAGTTACTGAAATCTGTGGAACATTTTTTGACGTAATAGGACTTCCGACATCAAGTATGATTGTTATTGCTGCGAGTTTTGCGAGCTAAATGGCTGCAATAGCAGCGGCAGGCACACTTCTAAAGAGCGGTCTGCTCCCACCGACACATTGTCTGCTGCTGTTATTTATAGCACACTTCCTACATATGGGTATAGGATGCATCAGACTCGGACTTCCGATGAACATTTCACTTTTCGGCAGGTCTCTCGGTTTGAAAGCCACATTAATCACATACTCGATGTTGGAACTTAACATGGCTTTCATTATACTGCTGCTCTACAGTATCATTTAATTCTCTCTTCTTTTATTAAAAAGTAGACTATTATGAGAGAAATGAATAAGTCAAGGAATATTATGGGTGTTTTCTGCGTTTTTTCTCCCCCTTTTCCCGCCCACTCTTCCACGCAGTTTTCATTTACAGATGCATTCACTCGTTCTTCTTTCTCCTCTACCTCACTCACATTACCCTCCGTTGCTTCCTCTTCAACGCTTGCCTCCTCTTTCTCTTTCCTTTCCGACGCCACAAGCGATATGAACTTCTCATCGGAAGCCCTACCGCTTATGTCGATGGAAATTGAATACTCGCCGGGTTCAAGGCTACTTGTATTAAATCTCGCCTTCACTTTCCCATCTTTAACATAAGAGGTAACACTATCTATATTGCGAGAACCTTTGGACAATGTCACAACAGCACTTTCACTATCCTTTATATTAGTCTCGGCAATCACCTCAATAGCATCACCTATTTCCACATATTCAGGCACTTTAAGCGTGACCTTTGGTGATGAAACGGTGAAGAAAGCTTTCTCATACAAATCATCGCTACCCGCAGATGAGATTGCACTCTCAATAATTTCAACACGCTGCTCCATCGTTTTTCCTTCCTTGCCGACTTCCCACATCCCGTCTCTTATTGCGTTCGTCTTGCCATCTCTACCCATGTGCAGAGCAATGACCACATACATGCCGCAGTCCAGCGTTCCGAGATTCTCCTCCCAAGAGCCGTTCATAACAGGCGTGGAATGAGCGATTTTGTCCGCTGGATACACGACCTCGCCCTCGTGATTTATCACAATTAGAAATATCTGGTCTGTTCCTGTGGCTCTACCTCTAATTATCACATCATCCCCTTCCGCAACCGATGGAGGAGCGCTCATATTGAACAAGGGAGCGTTCAGAAAAATACTCACAGAGGCATAAACATCTTGCTCTCTTTGCCATTCCTCATCAACACGCTCGCCTAATGAATATGAGAATTTCGCACGCTCTTCCTCGCTTAACACGAAAACCTCTACCTCATGGTATCCCTCAGATTCGCCTGTCGTGTCCCAATACCAGTGAAATTCCTCCTCGTCTATCCTTTCCTCTCCCGTAAACACATCATCCACGAGAAATATCGCAAAATCCCCGAAGTTCGCCTCGCCACTTATCTCAATAACATCGCCAACAGTCGCACTTTCAGGCGCATCTACACTCACTTCTCCCTCTACTATTGAAATATACCTCGTTTCTGTCATGTCACACACGCTTATAGTCACCTTATACTGCCCTAAATCAGCATTTTCCGTCGGAATTTTCACCCTCTTCTTCCCATCCTTATCCAATGTCACCTCCTTGCTTGCCCAATCGCCGATAGTAATGTTCGCTTTCTTATTGTAAAAGGAACTCTTTATTGTTATGACAATATCATTTCCTTTAACAACTTCCTCATCACATTCTACATCTAAATATTTTCTTTCCACCTCTATTTCGACATCATCTTCCGCTTCTGTCGCATAATCTTCAAGCACTATTTTGTATTTTCCCTCCTTCATGTCTGTTTTTGATGTGTCAAAAGTCAGAATATTCCTTCCTTCCTTGCTTTCTATGCTTATTCCTCTTATTGTTTTGTTATTTGGCGCTGCAACTGTCCTGTTCTCATCATAAGGCAGGAAATCCTTACCTTTGTATCTCAGAAGAACTTCGTATATGTCGTTACCGTCAATGTCTTCAATTGAAAAACCATCTTCATCCTCAATTGTCAGTTTCATAACACCCTCCTCACGCTCATTCTTCTTCATTTCAAGGCTGAAATTCTCCCCCTCTTGCACCTTCTCTACCTCTCCTACAATCTCAATACTTATTTCATGCTCCTTTATCCTGAACCATCCTCCGTTTCCGTCAGCATCAGTAATCTTGTAATAACCCTTCCTCTTACCTTCCGCATCCCAGTAACTACCCGCCTCAACAGAATATTCAGCATACTCGTCGTAAGGGTCGCCGTCCCAGTCGCAAGGACCTGAAATTGTCACAGCAACAGAATCGCCGGCGTCTTCGCTCCAAAAAAGTATTTTCTCCCCCTCATAGACATCCAAAATTTTCCCCGCTTTGTCAGGACGCTCCTCATGCTTCAGAGCTCCCTTATATTTCAGTATGCCCCCCTCCGCCGTGTATGTTCTGCTCTGCGATTCTGCATACACGGAAGCCACCATAAGGGCGAGAAGCAAAACACTTACACATATTGACGCCTTTGCCACCCTCATGTTATTCACCCATCATATGATTGTATTACCTCATATAAATATTTCGCATTTTTGTGCGACGATGCGGGAGCAAATTATTTGAGCTTTTCTAAGATGCGCCGCACTTTTTCAACGACATCCACAGCATCTACGCCGAAAATCCGCACGACTGGCTCTTTGCCGACTGCGCCGCAGTCGTAAATCACATCCGGAATTCTCCCACGCTCTCTCAGCGCACGCTGAACCGCCTCACGAATGCCCCAGTCCATTGTTTTGCCTTCTTTCGCATCGCTCGGCTCTTTCCCCCTGTCAAACGACGCCACCTCAAACAACTGCTCGCAAACTTCAACAATTTCTGGCGAATATTTTATGTTTATCGCACTTCTCATCCGTTTATTGAACTTTCTCATCGCAAGAATTGCACGAGCAACATGACTGCTCGCACCAAATTCAACGCTTCCAATGCGAAATCCGCTCTTTGTGCATGTGATTCTGCCGTCAATTGCAGCGACATCCTTAACACTCTCGCCACTTTCAGTTGCCATTGCCAAGTTCACACCCACTTCAGGAATTAACTTGCGAAATTCGCTCAATGCGGAGAGGCGACGCACCGCCTCTTTCAAGTTCTCAAGCACTTCAAAACGCTCCGCTCGCTTGCGTGTGCGACCAGCTGGGTTCGCAACAAGCACGCTTTCGCCCCCCGCTCGCTCGCAGAGAACGCCGAAACGCAGGGCATCGGTCACGAACGACTTTGCGAAAGCCACCGCCCCCTTCAACGAGTGACCTTTGACAAGTGCGACTGCAAGCGCCGCTGAGAAAGTGCAGCCGGCTCCGTGCGCTCTCTCCTCCCGCAGAGGCAACCACGCTCCGCTGAAAACCTCAAATGCCTCACGCTCGGCATCGTAAAGAATATCCGTGCTTCTTCCCGCCTTCACCTCCGCTTCCAGATGCCCGCCTTTCAGCACAACCGCCCTTGCTCCCTTCTCCGCAATCCTCAACGCTGCCTCACGAGCATCCTCCACCGTTTCTATTTTGACGCCTGAAATCGCCTCC
>CAZVRS010000109.1:0-3676 GCA_964630115.1 uncultured Candidatus Bathyarchaeia archaeon
GCCCCTTGAGGCCTTCCTGGACGAGGTAGGCGTCCGGGCCAGCGTGTCGGCCAGCGTGATGTTGTTCGAGGACCGGGGAGGCCGCCCGATAGGGGCCCTGGTGGTTCCTGGCGTCCACCCCGGCCCCTTCAGGGAAGCCGGCAGCAGCCCCCTGCCTGGCCTCATACAGGAGGCCCTAGAGGAGCGGCTGGGCTGCCCAGTTGCCGTCCCACACGGCCTCTCGGGCCACGACCTAAACCTGACATCCAGGAGGGAGTGCGAGGAGCTCATAAGGGCCTTAACCGAGGGCCTTGAGAGCCTTAAGGGGCCTTTTGACGAGGCCACGCCCATGCTCAGGTCATACGGCCGGAAGGCCAAGGCCTGCTGCCAACTGTTCGGCCCCCTGGCCCTGGTGGTCTTGACCACGGCCCCTGAGCCCTCCGAGGACTTCCCGAGGAAGATAGAAGCCATCCTGCGTGATAGGGCTGTTAAGGCGGGCTTATCCGATGCCATCGTGGTGGATGCCCACAACTGCATAAACGGGCCGACGGACCCGGAGGAGCTAGTCGAGGAGTTCTCGGAAGTGGCCTCAGAGGCCATTAAGAGGGCCGTTACATCGCCTAAGGGCCCGTTCAAGGCCGGGATGGCCCGGGTGAGGCCGCCCGAGTTCACGGTGGAGGAAGGCATGGGGCCGGGAGGCATATCCGTTCTGGCCCTCGAGGTCGCCGGCAAGCGTTATGCCTACGTGGTCGTGGATGGGAACAACATGATAAAGGGCCTGAGGGAGCACCTCCTGGCCAAGCTGGCCGAGCTGGGCTTCGAGGACGCAGAGGTCATGACGACGGACACACACGTCGTGAACGCAAGGCTCCTGGTGGAGCGGGGATACCACCCCGTGGGCGAGGCGATGGATTGGGACCTCTTCACGAGGCATGTCCTCGAGGCCGCCAGGGAGGCCCTTGAGGGCCTTAGGCCGGCCGCCGTGAGGTGGGCCAGGGTCAAGGCGTCCGTGAAGGTCTTCGGGGAAGAACAGCTCGGCAGGTTGTGCGAGCTGCCCGTGAGGGCATTAAGAGCTGCCAAGAAGGCCGTCTTAAGCATCTTGCTGCCCGTCCATGTGCTGCTCCTGGCACTCGCCTTCTTGCCCTGATGCCAGCACTAAGGTTTTAACGGACCTCAGGGCATTCACGTGGGGATGGAAGGAAGATGGGCGAGAGTGAGGTAAAGGAAATAGAAGAGTCCTATTTGTCCAAGGCCGATTGGGAAATACACGAGAACGCCAACACCGTGATATCATACAGCGATTTCCTCGGATACGCCATGTCCAAGCTCCTGAAGAAGCCGTCCGTCCTCTACGACTACCTGCCCGCTCGGGCCGTGGAGATGCACTTCAACCGGGACATACACATCCACAAGCTCCCGCATTCCCTCTGGGTCCCCTACTGCGTGGGCTGGTCCTACGCCAAGATACTCAGGCTGGGCCTCATAACGCCCAGCATAGTCTCCAGGCCCGCCAGGCACCTCAGCACGGCCATATCTCACGTCATAAACTTCTTCCACCTGACGGCACAGGAGTGGAGTGGAGCCCAAGCCATATCGGCCATAGACCTATACGCTGGCCCCTTCGTGGAACACGACCGCCTTAGCTACACGGCCGTGAAACAGGAGATACAGAAGATGTTCTTCGAGCTGAACTACCCTACCAGGCTGGGCTACCAATCCGCCTTCACGAACGCCACCATAATGCTGGAGGCCGACAAGGACCTGCTGGCCTCAGAGGCCATAATAGGGGGCCGTGAGGTAGGCCAGCTCGGCGACTACCTAGACGGCGCCATATCCGTCGCCAGGGCCTTCTTCGACCTGAGCCTCGAGGGCGATGCCAGGGGGCAGCCTTTCACGTTTCCCATAACGACCCTCATGCTGTCGCCCGATTTCGATTGGAACGGCCGGAGGTGGGGCGACCTAACGGACCTGATATTCGAGGCCCTGGCCAGGCGTGGGACAGCCTACCTGCTTAACGGATACGCCACGGACGTAGGCTCCTTATATGCGATGTGCTGCAGACTGACGGCGGATTTCTCAAAGGTGGCCCTCCACGAGGCCGAGGTCAAGGCCAAGGAGGCAGCCAAGGAGTTCAGGGAAGCCCTCCACAGGGGGAGGGCCCCTAGGGGCATGTGGGCCATGCCGGACGCAACGGGCAGCATAGGCGTCGTGACCATAAACCTGCCCAGGCTGGCGGCCCTGAGCAAGGGCGAGTGGGACAAGCTCGAGGAACTCCTCATGGAGAGGCTTGAGGTCGCCCGTGAGGTCCTGAGGGCCTGGAGGGCCCGCTACGAACGCATGTTGGAGAAGGGCCTGATGCCCATGACACGCATCTACCTGGGCCACCTGGCCGGCCACTTCAGCACCATAGGGCTCGTCGGCCTGCCCGAGATGGCCTCCAACTTCGCCCGTGACCCGAGGCTCTGGCTCGACCTGGACAGGAGGGCCGTGAGGGAAGCCATAGGGCTGGAGAAGAAGGTGGTCCGGATGGTCAGGGAGGTGGCCGAGGAATACGAGGCCGAGGACAACTGCCTCTACAACGTGGAAGAAGTCCCCGCCGAATCGACGGCCTACAGGTTCGCCCTCAAGGACATGGAGCTCTTCAAGGATGAGCTGGCCAGGGGCGAGGTGTTCATGCCCAGGCACGACGGGACGCCCTACTACTCCAACAGCATAGTGCCCTACTACGCACCTGCCAGCCTGCCGGACAGGATACGCTGGGAAGCCGAGGTCCAGCCGGAGTTCACGGGAGGCGTCATGATGCACATATTCCTTGACGAGAGCCCCGACCCAGAGGCCCTGAAGAAGCTCGTGAGGCGTGTGGCCGAGAGGACCAAGGTGGTCTACTTCAGCATAACGCCCACCATAGCAGTCTGCCGGAACTGCGGCTGGCATGCCGTTGGGCTCTTCGAGAAGTGCCCGAGGTGCGGCCACAGGGTAGAGCTGTGGAGCCGCATAGTAGGCTACTACAGGCCCCTGAGCAACTGGAACGAGGGCAAGAAGGCCGAGTTCAGGCAGAGGGTCCACTACGGCTCGGCTTTCGGCCTGGGCTTCTGATGGCCGGTGAGGAGCAGATGAAAAGGGCCGTTGGGCTCTTCGTGGCAGGCTGGGCGGAAACGTCCTTAGTTGACGTGCTGGGCGAGCCGTCCTTCACCATTTGGTTCTGCGGGTGCGACTTCAGGTGCCCCTGGTGCCAGAACAAGTCCGTGGTGCTCGGGACGGCCTGCCGGGAGGTCGGGCTGCCCGAGGTCCTCGAGGCCATATCGGGCGCCAGCCTCCTGTCCGATTACGTCCAGGCCACGGGGGGCGAGCCAGCCCTCCAGCCCGAGGGCCTCAGGGCCTTATTCAAGGCCTGCAAGGAGGTGGGCATGAAGACGAGCTTGGACACGAACGGCTCGAGGGAAAAGGTCGTGAGGGGCCTGTTGGAGGCGGGCCTCGTGGACCACCTGGCCATGGACGTGAAGGCCCCCCTGAGCGACCCGGCAAAATACGGGCGTGTATCGGGCCTCAGGGCCGACGTGGCGGAGCGCACGGTTAGGTCAGTGAGGGCATCGCTGGAGGCGGCCCTGGAGATGGCGCCCTTCCTCGAGGTCAGGACTACCTTCGTCCCAACGCTCCACGAGGAGGCCGACCTGGTGGAAATAGCAGGCGAGCTGGT
>CAZVRS010000110.1:0-3605 GCA_964630115.1 uncultured Candidatus Bathyarchaeia archaeon
AAGGAAGGAGAGCTTACAATTGTTGATTCTGCTAATAGGACAGTGACGATACACAAACCTGCGAAGAGGGTAGTGGGGGTTGAAGCTGGAGCATTGAGATTGATTGTCTATCTCAGAGCTACTGATAGAGTAGTGGGTGTTGAGGATGTTGAGAAGCAGTATCCGGGGGCTCGTCCGTATATCATAGCACATCCTGAACTTGCAGAACTACCGTCAATAGGACCTATACACGGAGGAGATGATGAGTTAATACTCGCTCAGCACCCTGATGTAATCTTCTGGACATATACCACCGCAGAGAAGGCGGATGAGAGGCAGGAGAAGACGGGAATTCCTGTTATCGCACTCGGATACGGCGATCTTGCACCGGAGGAGGACAGGAAAGAATACTACAGCACACTGCTTCTCATGAGTTACGTGCTTGATGAGGAAGAGAGAGCAAAAGAGCTGATAGATTACACGGAGGGACTCATCCAAGACCTTGAGGAACGGACATTGGACGTCCCTGAGGAGGATAAGCCTAAGGTATATGTGGGAGGTATAGGATATCGGGGAGCGCATGGAATACTCTCCACAAAGCCATTCTACCCACCTTTCGTCTTCGTCAACGCTGAGAATGTGGCGGGTGAGCTCGGCGTCTCTCATGCGTTTATAGATAAGGAGCAGTTGATCGAGTGGAATCCCGATATTATTTTCGTGGATGAAGGAGGCATCTCGCTGGTTATGGAGGACTTAAGTGACCCTGTGTATCAGTCAATAAGCGCTGTAAAAAATGGAGAACTGTATGGGATTCTGCCCTATAATTGGTATACGCACAACTATGCGACGACATTAGCAGACGCTTACTATATTGGGAAAGTTCTTTATCCCGAGCGATTTGTGGATGTAGATCCTGTGAAAAAGGCAGAAGAGATTTATGAGATGCATGTCGGGGCGCCTGTTTACGAGCAGATGGCTTTGGAGTTCGGTGGCTTCAAGAAAATAGAGCTGGAAGCATGAAAAGTAGGTGGTAGGTGCGATGTCCGCAGACAGAACGCAAATATCTGCTTCACATGCTACCACAACTGCTGAACCAGGAGGGGAATACCACAATTTAGTGGCGAAGAGATTTTCTTTCCTTATACTTTCTTTTCTCCTTCTTTTCTTTCTTCTGTTTTACTCGCTCTCCGTGGGTCCAATCGAGTTATCAATACAAGAGGTTTTCTCTTCACTTCTCGGAAGAGAGTGTGCTGAGATCACACACAGGGTCGTCTGGGATATTCGCCTCGTGCGGGCACTCACCGCAATCGTTGCAGGTATATCACTCTCCGTAGCAGGAGCGGTGATGCAGAATATACTGAGAAATCCGCTCGGTTCGCCTTTCACACTCGGTATATCTCATGCAGCAGCATTCGGAGCCGCTTTTGCAATCATCGTCTTCGGTGCAGGAACATTCACAAGCGGGAGCAAAGGTGTTCTTGTCCTGAACAACCCGTATATTGTGACAATTTCCGCATTCTTTTGGTCATTGAGCGCGAGTTTGATCATCTTCATGCTCGCAAAGCTTAAAAAGGCAACACCAGAGTCCATGATTCTTCTGGGCGTGGCTCTCGGCTCATTATTTGTGGCAGGAATAACCGCCATGCAATATTTTGCGAATGATGTCCAGCTTTCTGCGATGATATTCTGGACTTTTGGTGACATGGGAAGAGCATCTTGGCGTGATCTGTGGATAATGAGCGGTGTGACACTTCCCACGGTGATCTATTTCCTGCGAAAGAGTTGGGATTATAATGTGATGAACTTTGGAGATGAGGTCGCAAAAAGCTTGGGTGTTGAGGTGGAGCGAACAAGACTATATGGAATGCTTTTCGCCTCGCTTGTGACAGCAGTCACCATCTCAATCGTGGGTATCATCGGCTTCGTCGGTCTTGTCGTTCCTCATATCGTCCGCAAGATTATAGGGGGTGATGAAAGATTCCTGATTCCTGCGTCATGCCTTTTCGGTGGCGTCCTGCTCTTAGCTTCTGATACCGCTGCGAGAACTGTTATCTCACCAATAGTGCTACCCGTTGGACTTCTGACTTCTTTTATGGGTGCACCTCTTTTTATATATCTTGTTATGAAAAAAAAGAGTTACTGGTGGTACTGATGGATGAAAGATTGAAAATAATTGGAGTGATACACACGCCGTATAAGACAATTGAAAGTGCCCCATACCAGGGGAGATTCGCTGATGAAGTCTGTAAGATAGAGGTTTTTAAGGAGTATGAGCGGGGATTGAAGGATATAGAGCAGGCTTCTCATCTTATCGTTCTTTATTGGCTTGATAAGGCAAACAGAGATGTACTGCTGGAGCACACTCCTCATGACACTAATATACATGGGGTATTTGCAACAAGATCCCAAAACAGGCCAAATCCAATTGGGTTTTCTGTTGTTGAATTGATTGAGAGGAAAGGGAACATTCTGAAGATTAGGGGGATAGACGCTCTCGATAAAACGCCTTTGCTCGACATAAAGCCTTATTCCTCTGAGATCGACGCGGTCTCGGGGGTGAGGATAGGCTGGTATGAAAAAGCCGGAGGTGATGGAAGATGAAGATCCTGATATGTGGTAAGGGCGGCAGTGGAAAGAGCACAATAGCTGCATTGCTCGCAAAATCAATGGCAAAGAGGGGATATAAGGTTCTTGTGATGGACAGTGACGAGTCGAACTTTGGATTACATCGCCAGTTAGGCATGAAGCTGCCGGAGGGCTTCATGAACTACTTTGGCGGAAAAAAGACAATGATTGAGAGAATGTTTGCATCAATGCAGAAGGGTGAAGGAGGCATGGTTAAAATCTTTGATAAAAGGTGGACGTTCGGTGATATTCCAGAGGAATACTTGACGGAAAAGAATGGAATAAAACTGCTCGTTATCGGGAAAATTCATGATTTCGGAGAGGGATGTGCCTGCCCGATGGGTGCACTCTCGCGCGAGTTTCTCAAAAATCTTGAGCTTAAAGAAGATGAGGTTGTGATCGTTGACACCGATGCCGGGATCGAGCATTTTGGGAGGGGTGTAGAGGATGGGTGCGACCTGATCATCGTTGTTGTGGATCCATCCTATGAATCGCTTATGCTCTCAAAGAAAATCGAAGAATTAGCGGATAGCATTGAAAAACCCTTTTATTTCGTGCTCAACAAAGTTGACAATGAAAGTAAGCGAGTTATGCTTGCATCTCTGGACAAAAACAAAATTGCAGGGGTTATTCCTGCGAATAATGAGGTTTTCAAGGCTTGCTTAGCCGGAGATGAGCTTGATTTAGAGTTAGTAGAGATCGAAGAACTTGCTAAGTTTTTAGAAAGTGTTATATTCCGGTTCCGTAGAAATGAATAAAGTGGCGTGGGGAGGGAGAAGAGATGGGAAGACAGGGGAAAAGAGAGCAGGGGATTAAGTGATGAAAGAAGAAAATGCTAAAGGTTGTAGGGAATGTTGCTCACTTCATTTAATAAAAATCTTTCGCTTTTTTTTGAAATCATAAATATTTTTAAATCATAATACTCTCTGATAAAGAGAGGTGATAATGTATGAGAGATAAGGGGGCGAGGCGAAAGAATGTGTTATGGAAGGATTGTAAGA
>CAZVRS010000111.1:0-3604 GCA_964630115.1 uncultured Candidatus Bathyarchaeia archaeon
GAGGGCTTCAGCCGCAAGGACGACTACCCGTATTGGAAGGCCATGAACGTGCCCGTCCCCGAGGACGGGCCTGCCAAGGGCTGTGTCCTTACCAAGGAGGAGTGCGACCTCCTCCTGGACGACTACTACGCCGTGAGGGGCTACAACAAGGACGGCATACCGCTGCCCGAGACGCTTAAGAAGCTGGGCCTCGACGAGTTCATACCCATAGTCGAGGCGAGGCTTAAGGGGTGAAAGAGCATGGCGGTCCCCCTCACCCGGGCCTTCGTGGTAGCCGACCCGGAGAAGTGCGTGGGCTGCGGCTACTGTGAGCTTGCCTGCTCCTGGACCAAGGAGGGCGTTTTCAACCCTCTGAAGTCGAGGATAAGGGTCGTCAGGATAAAGGACATCATAAACCTCGGCCTGACCTGCCGCACGTGCGAGGACCCGCCCTGCGTGGCCGCCTGCCCCAGGGACGCCCTGACCCAATCCGAGAAGACGGGCATAATAATGGTGGACGAGGAGAAGTGCAACGGCTGCGGCTGGTGCATAGAGGCCTGCCCGTTCGGCGCCATAACGCTCCACCCGGAGAAGAGGATCGTCATAGTCTGCGACACCTGCCTCGACAGGCGTGAGAAGGGCCTGCCCCCGGCGTGCGTCGAGTGGTGCCCTGAGGAAGCCCTCGAGCTGACGACCAAGGACGTGCTGGCCCAGAAGGCACGCATATCGGCCACGATGAAGCTCTTCATAGAGGCCGGGAAGGTCGTCCCGCTCTAGGCCCCAGAGGCCTTATTTTTCCCTCAAGCAAATATATGCCCAGGCCACATCACAATCGAGGAGGCAGGGGATTGGCTGAGCCCAAGCGTGTCCTCATAGACTACGGGGAATTTGAGGTCGAGGTAATCGTCAGGCCCAAGGGTGCCAGGCCCGCCCCGAGGAAGGCCCCGGAGGCCAAGCCAAGGGAGGGCGAGGTCAAGGAAGAGGGGAAGCCCTTCGAGGGCCGGACGGCCGTCATCCTAGACCAGATGCTCAGGATAGGCTCCGTCTTGGAGCCTAGGGTCCCCGAGGGCACCGTCATATTCGAGGCCGTGGGGGTCGGCCTGGAGAAGGAGGTCAAGGTCTCCGGCAAGCTCGTCCACGTCCCGGTCCGGGACGACTTCGACATATACATGCTCGTGGACAGGCTGGCGGAGGAATTCGATAAGGTCCTGCTTTTCTCCGGCGACAAGGCCCTCGTGAACGACGTGAGGGTCAGGGCAGCCCAGAAGGGCCACGGCAACGTGGTGGTCCACTACATGCCTCCCTCGGAGTTCTCGAGCAGGGCCCACATGATCGAGGAAATCCTCAAGCGTATAAAGTCGGCTTGAAAAGGGCCCGTGGGCGTCAGAGATGACCGTGGTAAAGGTGGCGGCCATCCAGGCCAGGCCCGTGGGGGACGAGCTGACGCACCCTAAGAACGTCAAGCACGCCCTAGAACTCCTGAGGAAGTGCGTCAAGATGGACGAGGAAGTCAAGGTAGCTTGTTTCCCCGAGTATTTCCCCTGGTCCGGCCGGGAGGAGTTGGCCAGGGAGGCCGAGGAGCTAGGAATATACGTCATAGCTGGCATAGCCGAGCGTGAGGACGGGGCCCTCTACAACTCCTGCATCCTGTTCGGGCCAGATGGCTCCGTCATAGGGCGCCAGAGGAAGCTCAACCTGGGCTCTATGGAACGCAAGTATTTCGGCTTCACGCCAGGCCGTGAGCTCAGGGTGTTTGACACCGAGTTCGGCAGGATAGGAATAGGCGTTTGTGTTGACTTCTGGGGCCCTCCCAACGTCGGGCGCCAGCTGTTGAAGATGGGGGCCGAGCTGATATTCAACCCGTCCTTCTTCTTCATCTTCAGGGACGTATGGCACTGCCTCCTGCTTGCCAGGGCCGTGGAACTCATGGTCCCCATAGTGGCCGTTGATACGGCCGAGTTCCCGTTCAGGTTAGGCGATAAGGTCTTCCGGGAGTGCGGAGGCCTCACCTGCATAGTAGGGCCCCCGTGGCGAGATATGGAGGAGTTCGCCTCCTGGTGGCACGGGGCCAGGTTCAACTGGTTCCTGGGCTGGCTCGGGACGGAAGAAGGCATATTGATACGTGAGCTGGACCTGGACAAGGCCCGGGAGTTCAGGAAGGCCTGGTTCTCCAGGTTATTGGGCCGTGAGGACCCTTGGGTGGCCGAGGAAGCCGCCAGGGGTTAGCCTTGCTGAGGCCCGGCCTGGTAAGGGTCTCCATGGGGACGGCCGCCGTCCTGGGCCTGGACAGGATAGCCATATCGGCCAGGCCCACCACGGCCTACCTAATGCTCTACCACCCGGGCAGGTGCCTCGCCAACTGTGCCTTCTGCCCCCAGGCCAGGGACTCCAGGGCCAACCCGGACCTCTTGTCCAGGATAGCATGGCCTCCCTACGAGCTTGACAGAGTCCTGGAGGCCCTGGCTGAGGGCCGCTCCAAGGGCCTGAGGAGGGCCTGCGTCCAAGCCCTGCTTTACCCGGGCTTCTTCAGGGACCTCAGGAGGCTCGTGGAAGCCATATCGGCCTCGTGCGATCTGCCCATATCGGTTTCCATCCAGCCCATCCCGGCCCGGAGGATGGCAGAGCTGAGGTCCGCAGGAGCCGAGAGGATATCGATACCGGTCGATGCAGCTACGCCAGCCATATTCGACCGGGTGAAGGGGGCCGGGTGCGGCGGGCCCTACAGGTGGGAAGGGCACATGAGGGCCCTCAGGAAGGCCCTCGAGGTCTTCGGGCCCGGCCTCGTTGGGACGCACCTCATAGTAGGGCTGGGCGAGACGGAGCGTGAGGCCGTGAAGTTCGTCCAGGCCATGTATGACATGGGCGTCTACGTGGGCCTCTTCGCCTTCACGCCCATAAGGGGGACGGCCCTCCAGGCTTGGCCCAGGCCCGACCTGGCATCCTACAGGCGGGTCCAGCTCGCCAGGTTCCTCATATCAGAGGGCCTGTCAAGCTATGAACACATGAGGTTCGATTCGGCGGGCCGGATAACCGACTTCGGCCTCAGCAAGGAAGAGCTGGTAGAAGTCGCCTCGACAGGCCTGCCCTTCATGACGAGCGGTTGCCCGGATTGCAACAGGCCCTATTACAACGAGCCAGCCAGGGGGCCGCTATACAACTACCCGTTCAGGCCGGGGGAAGATGACATAAGGGCCATACTGGCCCAGCTGGGCCTGGCCTAGACCTTCGTGTAGATGGTTATGCCCATCTCCTCGGCCATCTTAAGGGCTTTTTCCTCAGCGAAGGGCGTTATCATGATGAGCTTAGCAGGCCTGCGGCCCGTCTCCCTGGCGTAGAAATCGGCCTTCCTCTTGAAGGCAGCCAGGTCGGAAGGCCTCACGTGAGATGATATCTCGACCAGTATCAGTTGGCCGTCCTTGATGGCCACATCGACTTCGACCGTGCTCGGGTGGCCGTAGACCAGCCCCTCCCTGTCGTAGGCCGTCCACCTCTCGACCTCCAGGCCCAGCTCGCTCACTATGCCCTTCAGCCCCTCACGGAACGCTTCCTCGGCCAGAAGGCCCCACCTGGCCCCGAGGGCATCTATGTGCCTCCTGAGGAGCTCGAAGCCCTTGTTCATGTCCTC